>DSDX01000010.1 GCA_011048485.1 Candidatus Aminicenantota bacterium
ATAGGGCGCCGGCCGGAATTCCAGGCCGGCCTTGACGGCGGTCGTGTCCCGCAGCCCCAGGACGACGCCCTGGGTCCCGTAGTCCAGCTCGAGGCCGTAGAACTCCTGGTAGACGGAGGAGAAAGCCGGATTGAGGGCGTCGCCCTCGTTCGCGGAGCTGAAGATCCAGTCGCCGAACCCGCTCCAGCGGTCCCATTGGACGTCGAGGCAGAAAGAGACCCAGGGCAAGGGCGTCAGCATGACGCCGCAGACGAGCTCGTCGGGGAGCGTCAGCCGCCCGGTCACGTCCTGGTCCCGGTAGTAGAAATCGATGAGCTCGGAGATCCGCCACGACCCCCCGCCGGGGCGGGCCACCAGGGCGAAGCCCGCGTCCAGGGGCTGGAGGAAGTTGTCCGTGCCGCTGTAGTCGACGGCCAGGCCCTTCTGGAATCTCGCCCCGATCCGGAGCGCCGGGCCGATCTTCCACAGCACGCCGGCCACGAAGCTCAGGCCCCGCCCGTGCAGGCGATGGGCGCTGTTGATCTCGATGTCGTAGGCCATCGGATAGGCCGGGATGTTGAACGGGATCTCGTGCTGCCAGCGCAGGTTCGAGGAGATGACGTCGAGCCCGGCGCTCACGGCCAGGCCCTTGACGACCTCGACGGCCACGGCCGAGCGGAAATAGGTCGAGGTCAGCTTGTTGCGCGTGCAGACGGTCTCCCCGCTCCAGCCCGGCGACCAATAGGACTCGTAGGTGTAGGGGGAGAAGAGGCCGAACGCGACGGTCACCCCGCGGACGGGCTGCCAGGCCAGGCTGTTCGCCCCCATGAACTCGGACGGCTTCGACTTGTACTCGGGTCCCGCGTCCGGCCAGGCCGCGGTCAGCGCCCTGTTGCTGAAGGTGAAGTTGGTTTTGAGACGGAAGCCGCCGAGGAAGGCCAGCCCGGCCGGGTTCGAAAAGAGGGCGGAAGCGTCGTCCGCCAGGGCCGTGAAGGCCCCGCCGAGGGCGGTCGCCCGGGCGCTCGGCTCGTGGAAGGTGAAGTCTTCGGCCACCAGGAGGCGCGGAGTGCCGGCGAGGACCAGGCCCAGGACCAGGACCGGAACGAGGACGGCGGCGCGGATCGTTCGGGCGCGCAAGCGGGGGGCGTTCATGTCGCTTTTCTTTCCTTTCCTTTGAAGCCGGGTATCTTAACACCGAAGCGACCCGAAGGGAAAGAGGGGATGCAGGAGGGGAGGCAGGCTGACCGGTCCCGGTCCGCGATCCTCAGAGGCCGAAGCCGACGCCCACGGTGATGCCGAAACGGCGGGACCCGTAGTTCAGCTCGTACCCGGGATAGGTCGACGCGGCCGGGACGGCCGCGGCATAGCGGACGACGATGTCGAACGACAGGTCGCTGACGCGCTCGTCGCCCCCGTAGATCGAGAAGAGAGGCCCCTCGTAGCCGAGGCCGAGCGCGTAGATGTTCCGCTCGAGGTCGGGGTAGAGGAGCGTCCGGTTGGCCGCGTCGACGGAGCTGGCCAGGCGGGTGTAGCCGCCTCGCAGGGCGACATGCTTGGTGGCCCGGTACTCGAGACCCATCTTGACGCTCGTCGTGTCCTTAAGGGTCAGGGGGACGCCCTGGATGCCGTAATCCGGCTCGACGCCGGGTTCGGCGGGATAGAAGACCCATTCGCCGAAGTCGCTCCACCGGTCCCACTGGAGGTCCGCGTAGAGCGAGAGCCGCGGGAGAGGCGTCAGGGCCGCGCCGACCGCGATCTCCCGGGGCATGGTCAGCCGCCCGACGATGGCCTGGGACATGAAATAGTTGATCGGCGCGGCGGCCGCCGCGAGCGGACCGTCGTTCTTGGCCGACAGGTTGGAGGACACGTTCGTGTAGTAGATGACGCGGATCGTGTCCCCGGCCAGGTCGACGGTCACGTCGCGCTGGAACCTGGCCCCGACCTGGATCCAGGGGAAGATCTTCCACAGGACGCCGGCCGTGAGACCCGTGCCGTGGCCGTTGACCCTGTGGCGGTACTCGGCGAAAGAGATCTCGTTGAGGGGGACGTTGTGCTTCCATTCGAGCTT
This sequence comes from Candidatus Aminicenantota bacterium, assembly GCA_011048485.1. GTDB lineage: Bacteria > Acidobacteriota > Aminicenantia > Aminicenantales > Saccharicenantaceae > RBG-16-66-30. The sequence continues at coordinate 2,048 of DSDX01000010.1, forward strand.
CGGGCTGACGAGGTCCAGGGCGCCGCTCACGGCGAAGCCTTTGAAGACCTCGAAGGCCAGGGCCGTTCGGAAATAGGACGCCCGGAAGTTGGCCGTGGTGCAGTCCGAGAAGACGCTGAAGCTCGGCGACCAGGAGACGCTGTACGTGTAAGGCGTATAGAGCCCCGCGGCGACGGTCAGGCGCTTGACGGGCTGCCAGGCCAGGGCGTGCGCGCCCCGGATCTCGTTCGAATGGGAAGACATGACCTGGCCGCTCGCCGGCCACGTGCCCTCGAGGTTCCGGTGGCCGAAGATCAGGTTGGTCTTGATCCGCAGGCCTTCGAGAAAGGCCAATCCGGCCGGATTGTAGAAGAGGGCCGTGGCGTCGTCGGCCCGGGCGGTGAAGGCGCCCCCGAGCGAAGCGGCGCGGGCCCCAGGCTCGTGGAACGAGAACTCCTGGGCTAACAGGGCCGAGGGGAGAAAGAGCATAGCGAGAGCGGTCACGGCGACGGCCGCTCTGAACGGGCATATCCTCATGGCGTCGTCCTCCTGAAAGAGCGATTGTAGCACAGGGAGCCCTCGAGAGTTCCAGTAAAATCGTTTCCGCCCGGCCCGCGGCCCGGCCTCGGCTCGGGTTGTATGCCGCCTCGATAACGGATATAAATGGGGCATGGCCCGTTACGGATGCGCCGAGGGCGAGCTGGCCCACTACACGTGTTACCGAACCAAGCACAAGTTCGCGATCGACGGCGACCTCGACAAGCCGGCCTGGCGGGAGGCGCCTAAGTCGGCCCGTTTCGTCGACCTCGTGACCGGTGTCCCCGGTTTTCTGGAAACGCGCATGGCCTCGCTCTGGGACGACGAGTGCCTCTATGTCGCCTTCTGGGTCGGCGAGCCCGACGTCCGGGCCCGGCTTACGGAGCGCGACTCGCTCGTGTGGATGGAGAACGACGTCGAGGTCTTCATCGGCGGCGAGGACTGCTACTACGAGTTCGAGATGAACGCCCTGGGCACGGTCTACGAGGTCTTCTACATCTGGCGGGACGCCCTGAAGGAGGGAAGCCGCTTCGACCTCCCGGAGTTCGACCTGCGGTCACGCGACGTCGATGTCCTCGGCGGCTTCCAGGACGGAATGCGCTACGGCAAGCACCCCCGGGGCAAGCGCTGGGCCTTTAGGGACTGGGACCTGCCCGGCCTGCGGGCCGCGGCCCGGGTCCAGGGCACGCTCAACGATCCGTCCGACGTCGACGAGGGCTGGACGGCCGAGATCGCCTTCCCCTGGCGCGGTCTCGAACATCTGGCGGGGGGCCGAGCCCTGCCGCCGCGGGACGGCGACGTCTGGCGCCTGGACTTCTCGCGTTTCGAGCTGCTTGAATCCTGCGGCGCCACGGCCGAGCCCCACCCCGGCTGGGCCCTCAACCGGCACGGCGTCTACGACTCCCACATCCCCGAATGCTTCTCTTACGTCCACTTGTCGGGATTGGACGCGGCCGAGGTTTCGGGGCTGCGGAGCGGGAAGACCGGTCCGGCTACAAAGAGAACTCTGAGGAAGTGAACAGCCATGAGCGACAAGTCGAAGAACGGAGAATGCGCCCCCGGTCCGGCTGCGTTGCCGGCCGGCATGAACGGACGAGCGCCCCGGTGCCCGCTCCCGAGCGCCCTTTCGCGGCGCGAGTTCATGCGCTCGGCTTCGCTCGCCGCGCTGGCGGCGGCCTCGCCGGTGTTCGCGCCGGGATGCGCCAAGCCGGCCCGGTCCGCCCGGCCCAACATCGTCCTTATCTACGCCGACGACCTCGGCTACGGCGACGTCGGCTGCTACGGCGCCGACAAGGTCCCGACGCCCGCGATCGACGCCCTGGCCGCCCGGGGCCTGCGCTTCACTAACGCCCACTCGCCCGCGGCGACCTGCACCCCCTCGCGCTACGCCCTTCTCACCGGCGAATACGCCTGGCGCCGCGAGGGCACCGGCATCGCCGCCGGCGACGCCAACCTGATCATCGAACCCGGCCGCCGGACCCTGGCCTCGATGCTGCGGGACGCCGGCTACGCGACGGGCGTCGTCGGCAAGTGGCACCTCGGTTTGGGCCAGGGCAGGATCGACTGGAACGGCGGGATCCGGCCCGGTCCGGCCGAGATCGGCTTTGACTATTCCTACCTCATACCCGCCACCGGCGATCGGGTGCCCTGCGTCTACGTCGAGAACGGCCGCGTCGTCGGCCTGGACCCGGCCGACCCCATCCGGGTGAGCTTCGGGGAGCCGGTCGGCGACGAACCAACCGGCAAGAGCCACCCGGGGCTCCTCAGGATGCGGCCGAGCCACGGCCACGACCAGACCATCGTCAACGGCGTCAGCCGGATCGGTTACATGAGCGGCGGCGCGGCGGCGCGCTGGGTCGACGAGGACATGGCCGACACGATCACGGGCAAGGCGGTCTCGTTCATCGAGCGGAACGCGGCCGGGCCGTTCTTCCTCTATTTCGCCACCCACGACATCCATGTGCCGCGCCTGCCGCACCCGCGCTTCGCCGGCGCGAGCGGGCTCGGGCCGCGCGGCGACGCCATCGTCGAGTTCGACTGGTCGGTCGGGGAGATCGTCCGGGCGCTCGACCGGCTGGGCCTGGCGGACAAGACGCTCTTCGTCTTCACCAGCGACAACGGCCCGGTCGTCGACGACGGCTACGAGGACCAAGCGGTCGAGCTCCTCGACGGGCACGCGCCGTCGGGGCCGCTGCGCGGCGGCAAGTACAGCGCCTTCGACGCCGGGACGCGCGTCCCGTTCGTCGTCAGGTGGCCCGGGAAGGTCGAGCCGGGAACGTCGGACGCGCTCGTCTCCCAAGTCGATTTCCTGGCCTCGTTCGCCGCGCTCACGGGAAGGACGCTCGGCGCCGGCGAGGCCCCGGACAGCTTCGACCTCTCGGCGGCGCTCCTGGGCCGGGACCGCGAGGGCCGCGACCACCTCGTCGAGCAGGCCGGGACCCTGTCCCTCATCGAGGGGCGCTGGAAGTACATCGCCCCGAGCGCCGGGCCGGCCACCAACGCCAACGTCGCGATCGAGCTCGGCAACTCGCCCGACCCCCAGCTCTACGACCTCGAGACCGACATCGGCGAGACGCGGAACCTGGCCTCGGAGCGGCCCGAGATCGTCGAGCGCCTGGCCGCCCGGCTCGAAGCCATCCGCCGGGCCGGCCGCTCGCGAGGATAGGAGGACCGATGCAGCAAGCTCGTGCCGTTCTCCGGAGATCCGTTGCGGCCGCCGTCCTGGCCGTGCTCCTCGCGTGGCCCGGGCCCGCGCG
>DSDX01000198.1 GCA_011048485.1 Candidatus Aminicenantota bacterium
AAGGATATGGGCCGGCCGGGCCGGATCGTCCTCGAGCTTCTTCCTCAGGTGGGCGATGTGGGGATCGATCGTCCGGTGGGCGACGATGGCCTCGCCCCAGGCCTCGTCCAGGATCTCGTCCCGGGTCACGACCCGGCCGCGGCGCTTGATCAGGACCCGGAGCAGGTTGAACTCGAGAGCGGTCAGGGCCGCCTCCCGGCCTCCTTTGAAGACCTCGCGGCTCTTGAAATCGACCTTGACATCGCCGAACGCGAAGATGTCCTCCGGATCGTCTTCTTTCCCCGCCCGCCTCAGAATGGCCTTGACCCGGGCCACGAGCTCCCGCGAGCCGACGGGCTTGGTGACGTAATCATCGGCCCCGAGCTCCAGGCCGACGACCTTGTCCATTTCCTCGGTCTTGGCCGCGGTCACCATGAGGATGGGCGTTTTGACCCCCGCCTCCCGGAGCTTCTTGCAGACCTCGAACCCGTTGAGCCCGGGCAGGAGGATGTCCAGGATGACAAGGTCGAATCCGCCGCCCAAGGCCTGCCTCAATCCGTCCTTCCCGTCCGAGGCCGTGGCGACCTCATAGCCCTCGAAGCGGAGGTCGTCCTGAAGGCTCATGAGGATGGCCTTGTCGTCCTCGACCACGAGGATCCTATCCATGCCCGTCCTCCTTCCTTCCTTCGGGCGGCGCGACCGGGATCCTGATCGTCACCCGCGTCCCCCGTCCGGGCTCGCTCTCGAGCTCGACGTCCCCGCCGTGGGCCCGGGCGACGTGCTCGACCAGGGGCAGGCCGATGCCGCTTCCCTTGACCTCGCTCTCCGCAGCGTTCTCGGCCCGGTAGAACTTCTCGAAGATCCTCTTTTGTTCCGGCTTGGAGATGCCGACCCCGTGGTCCTCGACCTGGAGGCGGACGTCGTCGCCGGCGGCCCAAACGCGCAAAGTAATGCGAGGATCATCGCCCGAGTATTTGACGGCGTTGTCGAGAAGATTGAAGACGGCCCGGCCCAGGGCATCCCTGTCCACCCGGACCTGCGGGAGGCCGTCCGCGATCTCCGTTTCCAGCACGAAGTCCTTGAGGGCCGCCTGCCGCCGGAACCTGCCGGCCACGTCGGCCGCCAGGGCCGCGACATCCGCCGGCTCCATCCGGTATTCCTTCACCCCCGCTTCGATCTTCGAAAAATCGAGCAGGTTCTCGACGAGCCGGCTCAGCCGCTCGCTCTCACCGCTGATCGTTTCGTAATATTCCTGTTTCCTGGCTTCGTCGGGGACGCGGCCCCTCTGCAGGAGCTCGGCCATATAGCGGATGGACGTCAGCGGGGTCCGGAATTCGTGCGACACCGTTGCCGTGAAATCCGATTTCAGCCTGGCCAGCCGGAGTTCCTTGGCCGTGCTCCGGATAGCCAGGAAACCCCCGAAGACAAGGGCCGCGACGACGGCGCCGAGCGCCAGAAGATAGACAGCCCTGCGCGTCCGGAACTGTCTCTCCGCGGCGCCGGCGCCCGTCCTGCGCACCTCGATCGACCACGGGGGAAAACCGCCGGAAAAAGCGGCCGCGGAAACACGCTGAACGTCCTGGCTCTCTCCCAGGCCTTCGGGACGGGCGGGCCCCCGGTCGGATACATTCCGGCCCGAGGCGTCGACGATCGCGGCCGTCAGGCCGAAGCGGGGACCGGGCTCTCCGGACCCTGTTTGGGCAGGCGATAGGGCTTCTGTGGCCAAGCGTTCCGGATCGATGAGCAAGCCGAGCACTGTGCCGTCGTCAAGAGCCATGAAGGAAGCCAGGAGAATGCCATCGTCCGTGGGTTCGGCGATGCGTATGGACTTCCCGGGATCGGCCCCGCGACTGCCCGCTTCCAGCCTCATCCGCGGCACGACGCGTTCACGAACCTTCTCGAGGGCTCTGGTCCTGGCCAGCGGCTCTCTTTCCCGGTCTTTCAGGTCCCGGAGCCGGCCGGCCCAATCTTGCCGGCTGGATGTGTCCATCCCTTCGGTGACCCGAACAAGCCGCTCCTCGGCCACCCTCCTGAAGAATTCGAATTGATCCCTCGTCAGGGCCCACTCCGCCTCGACGAGCCCCCGATAGAGGTCGAGGAAGGCCCGCGCCGCTTCGGCCCTCCGCTCGAGCTCGAATTGGATGTTGCCTGTCTGGTACAGGGCCGTGATGTCGAGCGGGATGCCCTCGGAGACGAGGTCGGGGAGACGGGCCTCGAGCTGTCGCTCGTAGGCGGCGAGGGCCTTGTCGCTTTGCCCCATCTTCGTATAGCTCCGGGCCATCCGGTTCAGGGCGAATGCTTTCCGGGCCGGGTCGGAGGACCTGTCCGCCACACGCAGGTAAAGAGCGGCGGCCTGGGCGGGATCGTTCCGCCGGAACTCCGCGGCTTCGGCCCGATCCCAAAGCTCGTTGCTCGCCAGAGTGCCGGCGATCTCGACGCGTTCCGGCGGCTCCTGTCCCGCCAGAAGATAGAGCGGCCTTCCGCCAAGGGTGATGATTTGGTCAAGCTCGTTGACAACGAAGATGTCCGAAACGAGGTATACTTCGGACCCCAGCCTCTCCACGGCGGCTGCCACGGCGGGGCTCAACTCGGGAAGGATCTCCTCGAAAGCCTCGCGAACGCGTCTCTCGGCTTCGTCAATGAGCGATCGCGCCCGGCTTTCGACCGTCTCGGCGAGCTGCTGTCCGGCGGCCTCGAGCTCCCGTTCATTGAGGAGCTTCTCCCTTTCGGCCTCGCGAAGGGCGAAGAAGACCAGGACAACACAGAGGATAAGTAGAGAAGCGGCGAAAAGGATGACAGCCTGTCTTTGCCAATCCAGCCGCATGACGCCGGTCCCCTCTGGATGATAGGGAAGGGTATACCCGCGAATGCCGCGAGTCAACCTTGGCCCGGGCCAACCCGGGCCCCCGCCCGCGAGGACAGGCACATTCTACAGTACGGGGCGGCTGGAATGCATTGTGGAAGGGTTGCGTTTGCGTTGAGATTGGGGGCTTCTTGGATGCGCGATCCGGGCCAAGGCGAAGTTGATCGGATCGCTCAGGGCATCAGCTGCCAGAACTCCGACCGGCCTTGGGCGCGGCGCCACTTCCGGCATTCGAAGAAGTCGCACAAGGCGCTCAGGATAAGCCCGAACGCGACGATCCCCAGGGCGCCGTAGCCCAGGATCTTGATGATGCCGAAGGCGAAGCCCGTCACCGCGTCGGCCGAGACAAATCCTGGATCGGTTATCCCTAGCAAATCCATGAAGCCCCCTCCTTCACCGTGTTCCCCGGCTTTCTTCCCCTAGATGGGGATCCCGCCCCCCGAACGGGAGATCCTTCCTCCTCCAGCCCTCGATCGTCCGTCAGGGCCCCCTCTCCGGCCTTGCCTCACCCCCGCCGGACCGGATAGCTCGCTCCTCATATCGATCCCAATATAAGAGGGGAGCGGCCCCCATGTGTCATGAAATTGTGATGATAGTGTAAAGATATGGTGAAAAGCGCCGCCCCGGGGCTCATTTCTTCCCCGCGGGCAGGAAATTCTCCAGAACCCAGACCTCGGCCTTTTCGGGCCGTTCGCCGGCCGTGAAGACGACCCGGTGCCCGTCGGGATGGAACCGCATATGCATGAGGTTGATCATCCCAATATCGAGCTTCTGGGCATCCCCGCCAGCCGACGGAACGCGCCAGAGGTCGTTGATATTTTTACTGCCCTTGCGCGGAAGCCCATAAAGGATGAATTTCCCGTCTCTGGTCCAAGTGAACGCGCTGATGTCTTTGGCCTTCACCAGATCCCGGGGCTGTCGGCCCGCCGTCGAATAGACGCTCAGCTTGTCCTGGGTGGTCACAGCCACCTCTCCGCCGTCCGGGGACAGAGCGAACCTGTAATAGCCGGAATTCGGGAACTGAAACAGCGCCGTCTCCTTTCCTGTCGCCAGGTCGAGCCGGATGAGAGAGCGTTCGTCCTTGCCGCGTCTGAGGAAATAGACGCTTTTTCCGTCGGGCGCCCAATCGCATCCGAAGATGAAGCCGCGGTCATCAGAGTTGGCGATGATCTCCGAATCCCCGGTCCTGACGTCGACCGCATGAAGGGCCCCGTAGGACCCCTTCTCGTCCGAACCGATGCAGAGGAACCGTCTGCCGTCGGGGGACCAACGGAGGAAGTGATAGTTCAGGCCGCCCGTCTTCTTGAGGGTCAGCTCACGGGTCTCCCCGGTCCGCAGCGAATGGAGGAACAGAGCGGCATGGCCGGGCTCGACGCTGCTACCCGATGTCCTACAGGCTATCATCTCTCCGTCGGGCGACCAGTCGGGTGCGGAGTTCCGCCCCTCGTTTCGCAGGATGGTTTTGACCGGCTGGGAGAGAACTTTGCCCGTCTCGGGATCAAGCGAGGCGATGAAAATATCGCTCCATCCGGAATAGAGTCCGTAGAAAAGACAGCCGTCCCGTGTCAATCCCAGTGAGGAGAAATCCCCTAGATCCATTTTGAGGAGTCGGGGCTCGCCCTGCGGCAAACCCTCCGCGACCGCGATCGACCACAGGCCCGTGCTGCCCGTGCGGTCGCTCTTGAAGAGGAGCCGCTTGCCATCCGGCGCCCAGCCGATAACGGCGTCCTCCGCGGGGTGAGAGATGATCGACATTTCGCGGCCTCCATCGGCCGACACGATGAAGATATCGATGTTGGCCTTATCCTGAGGCCGCGGGCAGCTGTAGGCGACATAGCGGCCGTCCGGAGACAGACAGAGCCTGAGGGAAACCGCGCCCAGACCCTCCAAGGTCTTGACCAGCCTGACCGATCCGTCCTCGACGGAAACGAAAATGATCTCGATCGTTCTATCTGGACGATAACGATACGCCAGGATCTGTTTCCCGTCTTGGGACCAGGCGCCGACCTGTTGGCTCGCCGTATCCTTGCCGTCGTTCAAGACACGAGAACCCGATCCGTCGATTCCGATGGTCCTCAGTTCGACGGGCCCTTCCTCGGTCTGCCAAGCGTAGGCGATACGGCGGCCATCCGGGGAGAAGACGGACTGGTAACACATCACGCCCGTTTCCCAGGACTTGTTGTCGGTCAGGAGCCGACTTTCGCCGGTGGCGAGATCCCGGATGCCCAGGTTGGCGAAGTTGTCCCAGTCGACATAAGTCAGCCGCTTCCCGTCGGGAGAGGGTGCCCCCCAGAAATAACTGTCGATCGCGTTATCCCAGACTTGGCGCGTCTGCACCGATTCGGCCTCGGCGGCTGGCGCCGGCGCCGCAGGCAGGAAATTCTCCATGACCCAAACCTCGGCGGCCTCCCGGCTGACCGCATAGGCGATGCGCCGGCCGTCGGGATGGAGGCCGAGAACGTCCG
>DSDX01000201.1 GCA_011048485.1 Candidatus Aminicenantota bacterium
ACCAGGCGGATGTTCTCCTCGACGAGCTTCTCGACCTCCCGGGCCTTGGCCAGTCCCCAGTAGGCGCTTTTGACGGCATAGATGAGATCGGCCCGGTCCTTCGCCAGGTCGCGGCCGGCCGCGGACTCGAGCATCCGGGCCGACCGCTCCCCGGCTTCGAGACGGAGCCCGGTGAACACGGGCTGCTGGAGGCCGAGCCTCAAGTTGAAATTGTTGAAGTAGCTCCGCGAGACGACGATCGGATCGGGAGCGATAGGAAGGGACACCTGGAAGTCCGGGACCTCGCTCAGGCGCGTGTAGCCTCCGCCGAGCTTGAGGGCCGGCAGACGGGCGGCGGCGACTTCCCTGGCCTCGGCGGCCCGCGCGTCCACGGCCGCCTGAGAGGCCTGAAGGGCCGGGCTGCGCTCGAGGCCGGCCGCGACGGCCTCCTCGAGCGAAAGGGGCTTGCGCTGGGCCCCTGCGGCAAGAGGAGCCAGGAGCAGGACCGCGACGGTCAGGATCTTCTTAGGCATGAGCGGCCTCCGAACGGGCGGATTCGGTGACGGAAATGAAGACGTTCTCGAGAGACGGCGGGAGACGCCGCGTCCCCAGGACGGGGATGCCCTCGGCGGCGAGGGCGGACTCGATCCGAGGGATTTCGCGGGCCGGGTCGTCCACGACGGCGTTCAGCCGGTCACCGAAGAGCTGAACCTCCCGGATGCCCGCGAGGGCCTTGAGGACGCCGAAGGCCTTGCGGATCTCCGGGCAGACGATCTCGACGACCGTGCCGCGCATCAGGCTCTTGACCTCGCCGGGAGTACCGGCGGCGAGCAGGCGCCCGCCGGCGAGAAGGCCGACCGCCGAGGCGCGCTCGGCCTCGTCCATATAGGGCGTGGCCATCACGATGGTTGTCCCGGACCTGAGGAGAGCCGAGAGGATGGCCCAGAAATCCCGCCGTGATACGGGATCGACGCCGGTCGTCGGCTCATCGAGGAAGACGAGGCGGGGAGTATGGACGAGGGTGCAGGCCAGGGCCAGCTTCTGGCGCATGCCCCCGGAGAGGCGGTCGGCCAGGCGGCCGCGAAAGGGCGTGAGGCGGGTGAACTCGAGGAGCTCCTCGCGGCGCTTGCGGTAGTCCCGGACGAGGTGGATCTCGGCGGCGAATTCGATGTTTTCGTCGACGGTCAGGTCGCCGTAGAGGCTGAACCGCTGGGACAGGTAGCCGATGCGGGTCCTGATCTCGGCGGCCTCGCGGCGCAGGTCGAGGCCGAGGACCTTGGCCTCCCCGGCCGTGGGCGGGACAAGGCCGCAGAGCATGCGGATGGTCGTCGTTTTGCCCGCCCCGTCCGGACCGACGAGGGCGAACATGTCCCCGTCCCTGACGGCGAGGTCGAGGGAGCGGACGGCCTCGACGGCCTCGAAGCGCTTGGCTAGGCCGCGGGTCTCGACGGCGAGGGAGGTCATGGCCGGACCGGCCCGCTAGCGGCTCTCCGGCCCGACCCGGATGACGGCGTCGGCCGGCAGGCCCGGCTTGAGCAGGCCCTCGGGATTGTCGATCCCGACCTTGACCCCGAAGACGAGCTTGACCCGGTCCTCCTTCGTCTGGACGTTCTTGGGTGTGAACTCGGCCTCGGGCGAGATGTAAGTGACCTTCCCGGCGAAGGGTCGCGCGGGGAAGGCGTCGATCGTGATCTCGACCGGATCGCCGAGCCGGACGCGGCCGAGCTCCCCCTCGGTGACGTAGATCATGACGTAGACGGTGTCGAGATGGGCCACGGTGACGATCGTCGTCCCGGGCGTCACGAGCTCCCCCGCCTCAACGGCCTTGTGGGTGATGGTCCCCCCCGTCGGGGCGGTGACGGTCGAATCGGCGATCGTCTTGGCCAGGAGCTCGGCCCCCGCCCGGGCCTGGTCCAGGCGGGCCTCGGCGGCCCGGATCTCCTCCGGGCGGGCCAGCCTGCGAACCTTGGCCAAGGCCTCGGAGGCGGCGGCGCGCTGAGCCGCAGCGACGGTCAGGCGAGCTTCGGCGTCCTCGGCTTGTTTGGCCGTGACGCTCCCGGTCCGCAGGAGCTCGCGCATGCGCCGGGCATCGTCCTCGGCCGTCGCGAGGGCCGTCTCGGCCTGCTTCAAGGCGAATTCAGTCTGGCGGATGTCCTCGCTCCGCGCCCCCTTGGCGAGGAGGGCGAGCTGCGCCTCGGCCAGCCGGACGCCTGCCTCGGCTTGCCTGAGCTGGATGTCGATGGTCGCGTGATCGATGACGGCCAGGATGTCGCCAGGCCTGACCCGGGCGCCTTCGTCGACGGCCAGATCGACGATCTGCCCGGCGACCTTGGCGGCGACGCTGACCTCGACCGCCTCGATCGTGCCGGAGGCGGTGATGACATTCTCGTCGGACCGGGACGAGCAAGCTAGGCCCGCAGCGCAGAGAAGCGCGACTACCGTGGACTTGGATCTCATGACGTGCCCTCCTTTCCGGCTGGCCAGGAGAGGGTCAGATCTACTTTTTTCGAAAAAAAGTAGATCTGACCCTTTCCTTTTAGGCCCCGACGATGCCCAGGGGCGGGTTGGCCTTCCACTTGCCGCGGGTGAAGTCGGGGATATCGACCGGGCGGCCCTTGGTCGCGACGCTACGGACGCTCGCGCCGACGATGGCGCTCCAGGCCGCGGCGTCATAGACGTCCTGGTCGAGCGGTTCGCCCCGGCGCAGAGACTGGATGAGCCGGTAGTCCTCGATGTAGTCCATGCCGCCGTGGCCTCTCCCCTCGCCTCGCGCCGCGATGGCCTTCCAGAGCGGGTGCTCGAACTCGGCGGCGAACTTCTCGAAATCATCCCACTGGTGGGGCCTCTCGGCCAGGCCCTCGACATAGATCCGGTCGGGCCACTTGCGGGCGATGCCCCGGGTGCCCTGGACGAGGTTGATCCGCGTGTAGGGCCGCGGCAGATTGGTGTCATGGATGAGGATGATCGTCTTGCCGAGCTTGGTCTTGATCAGGCTCGTGTTGACGTCGCCAAGGGCGTAGCGCTCCTTGGCCTGCGGCGAATCCGCGCCGAAGGTAGCCGCGGCGTACTCGTGGAGCCCCCGCGCCGGGCTGCTCAGCGAGACCAGGAAATCGAGGGCGTCGCCGCGGTTGACGTTCAGGCATTGCGCCACCGGGCCCAGCCCGTGGGTCGGATAGAGATTGCCGTTGAGCTTCTGGGACCAGGCCCGCCGCCATAATCCCTCCCCCTCGCTCGAGAACTTGACCCCGCGCAGGTCGTGGAGGTAGCCGGCCTCGGCGTGGAGGACCTCGCCGAGGACGCCCCTGCGGACGAGATGGAGCGTCATGAGCTCGATGCGATCGTAGCAGCAGTTCTCCATCATCTGGCAGTGCTTCCCGTTTTTCTCGGCCGTCTCCACCAGGGCCCAGCAGTCCTCGATGGACATGGCCGCCGGAACCTCCGTCGCGGCGTGCCTGCCGTTGCGCATGGCCGCGAGGCAGACCGGCACGTGCCACTCCCAGGGCGTCGCTGTGAAGACGAGGTCGAGGTCGTCCCTGGCGCAGAGCCTCTCGAAGTCCCGCGGCCCTTCGGCATAGCCCGCCGGTTTCGGCTGCCCGGCCTCAACGACCCATTTCTGGGCCCGCTCGACCTTGGCCGGGACGATGTCGCAGAGGGCCCTGATCTCGGCACCTTCGATGTTCAGAAGGTTCCTGACATGGGCCGAGCCCATGCCCCCGACACCGACGAATCCGATCCTGACCGTGGGGATGGCCGGGGCCCGGAACGCCGACCGGGCTTGGCCCGGCGCCTCCGTCGGCCCGGCCTCGAGCCCGAGGCCGGCCACAGCGGCGCCAAGACCGGCGGCCGCCCCAATCTTGAGAAATTCCCTCCGGCTCCGGTTCCTATTCTCTTCGCTCATGGGTCCTCCTTCATGATATGTGTCCTCGTCCGGACGGCCTTAGAAGATCCGGAAGGCCAAGCCTCCGACGACCTGGAAGCCTCCGATGTCGATATTCGGGGCGAGGAACGAGCCCTCGCCCGTGCGAATGGATCCGGCGCTGGCGCGACAAAAGAGCGACAGCCGCTCGACCGGCGCGACGAACACGGCCAGGACGAGCCTGGGCGAGACCTTGCGGCCCTCGAAATCGAGGTCGACGGTCCGCCACGTTTCCCTATAGCTGTGGACGCCGAGCCCGGCCCCCAACCGGAACGCGGCCGGCCCGGCTTCGATCTGATAGAAGACGACGAGAGGCACGGACGTCCGCCGGAACTCCAGCGGATAGACCTCGTCGCCGCCGTCCAGCGGCACCGCCGCGCCCTTGTCGGACAGCCGCTCGAAGCCGGCGGCCAGGCCGACCGGGCCCTTGAGCTTGAACCAGACCTCTCCGGTCCACACCTGGCCCAAGCCATAGACCAGGCGGTACTCCCGGTGCGAAGGGAAAAAGCCTCCCGCGCCGGCCGCAACAGTCAACTCCTGGGCCGGGGCCGTGACCGCCAAGGCCGCGCCAAGGACCGCCGCTCCGGCGAGGAGGCGCGCGGCCCTCAACGGACGCCCCTCAAGGTCAATGGCGTCACGCTCAGGATCGAGACCTGTGGCCGGACCGTGATGAACGAGACGATCGCCTCGCGGGAGCGATTGCTCTCCAGGCCCGTCGGCCCCACGGCGGTAACGGCGTAGAAGAAGGTCAGACCGGTACCGACGTTATCGTCGACGAAAGAAGCCCCGGCCACGGGCGTCGTATTGATCTTGACGTAGCCCCCATGGGAAGCGGTCGCCCTATAGACGTTGTAGCCCGAAGCGTCCGCTTGAGCGGTCCAATCCAAGTGGATGGATTTCAGCGAGTTGAAAAGCGAGCTGTAGACGGCCGTTTCGGCGGTCAATCCGACGGGCGTCCGCGGATGGCCCTCCTTGATCGGCTGGGCCAGCTCGGCTAGAAGGCCCACGGCGGCGCGCGTGCAATCGGTGAAGAAATCGAGGTCGAGGGTCGAGAGCGTATCCGTCGTCCTGTGATAGTAGGGATTGGCGAGGGGATAGTCCTCGATGGCCAGGAGGGCCGGATAGCCGTTGTCCCAGAAGGGGGCGTGATCGGAATAGACGAGGGAAGGATCGATGGTCTTCCGCCCTTCGACCGGCCCGTAGCGCGAACAGGCCGAGACGAAGAGATCGCCCATCCAGTCCGACTCCCCGTTGACGAAGATCTCGAGCTCCTCGGGCGCGAGGTCGGCGTAGGCGATCATGTCCAGGTTGATGACGCCCAGGATCCGGTCCCCGGCCGCCCGGGCCGCGTCCGCGTGGGCCCGGCTGCCCCACAGGCCCAGCTCCTCGGCCGAAAAAG
>DSDX01000159.1 GCA_011048485.1 Candidatus Aminicenantota bacterium
GATTCCTCCTCGACGATCTTCTCCTCGAGGACCCGCCGTTCGCTCTTCTTCGGCCTGGGCCCCTTTTCGCCCTCGGCCTTGGGCTTGCGCCGCTTGTAGGCCTTTTCCTTTTTCGCGGCCCCGGGTTCCGGGGGCAGGGGAGGCGCCGCCGGAACGATGCCCCTCTCTTCGAGGCCGGCCTCGGGCTCGAGCACGCCGAGCTCCTCGGCCACGGCGGCCAGGGCCGCCTCTTCGGGCGTGTAGGCCTCGGGCGCGGGCTCCTCGTAAGCCTCGCCGTAGGCGGCCTCGCCGGCCTCCTCTTCCTCGGGGATGTAAGGTTCGTGGTAGGTGAAAACGCCCTTCTTCTTTTCCGACTTCGTGAACTCCGGCGAATTCACCAGGACGTACTCGACATCCTCCTGGGTCGTCTGCCGGATCATGTCGACGAGGTGGTAGGCCCGGAGGAAGTGCAGGGAGTAGGCGGACGTGGCCAGGACGGGATCGCTGAAGACGGTGAAGACGAGGTCCCTGAGGTCGAAGCCCTCGCGCGTTTCCGTGAGGGGCAGGAGATGAGCGAGCGTCTCCCGCTCGATGTAGATGATCTTGTTGGGCTCGGCGAAGGTGTAGGCGTCCTCGCCGCCGTCCGTGAACGCGTCGGCCTCGGGATCGTACTCGAGACGGAGGGCGGAGGTCTTCTTCTTGGACCTCTTGACCCAGAACTTGAACTCCGTGGGGCCCGTCCTTTCGAGGGTCAAGCTGGCCCCCTGGGGGATGTTGTTCTGGGCGTAGAAATCCCGGAGGCCCAGGAAATAGCCCCGCTTCGGGAAGAAGTAGACGGTGTAGGTCTCGCCCGCCTCGGAATCGGTGAACATGTACTCGCGGGCCTTCGAGAGCGCCTTGCCCAGGCTCCGGGGGACCTTGACCCCTCCCGAGACGATCTCGCGCCAGGTCAGATAGACCTTGATGGGGAAGTCCTGGACGAGGCTCATTTCCGTCTTGTCGAGCTCCTCGAGCTCGGGGACTTCGGCCATCGGCGCGGACAGGGCCAGCCCCTCGGGCATGGCGTTGAGGATCGACTTGAGATGCCATTTGCCCCAGCCCGACTGGTCGAGAAGGACGAATTCCTTTTTGTGCTTCTTGTCGAGGAGGGCGCTCAGGCTCAGGCAGGTCAGGTCGAAGAGATCGTGCGAGGCCTCCAGGCCGAAGAGCTTCCGGACCAGGTCCTCGGTCGTGGCCGACCGGCCCGTCCCGGCGAGCTCGTCCTGGATCTCCTTGATCTTGTCCGGGGGGACGGCGACCCGCTTGGACTCGAGCTGCCACATGTCGTTCCAGCTGAAGACGTTGGGGTCCTTGGCCAGACGGGCGTAGAGGTTCTTCTCGAGCTTGCGGAGGTCGCGCTCGGTCATGGGCAGCTCGGTCAGCCGCGGATCCTCCGCCTTGGGCATGATCGAGGCCTTCTCCGCCCGGCCCTCGCAGTTCGACGGCAGCAGGACCTGGGTCTTTGTCTTCCTCATGTAATCGACGTACTTTCGGAAGATCCCCCCGCCGGGGTAGTCGACCTCGAGCATGTCGCAGGCGAAATGATCGGAATGGGTCTTGGCGACCACCTTGAGGATGATCCGGCCCTCGAAGCGCTCGACGGATTTGCTGCCCACGGTCAGGGGCTCGTTGTAGTCCTTTTCGATGAGGTCGCCCACCTCGTAGCGGGCGTACGGATCGTAGATCTTGACGTCCTGGGCCCGCTCCGCGGCCGTCTTCTCGAACGCCAGCTTGCCCGTGAGGTCGTGCGTCGTGCGGGGCTGGGGCGCTTTCCCGAGCTCCCTCTCGACGAGGGCGAGGTCCTCGTCGGACACTGTGATCAGCTTGGTCGTCTCGGCTTTCATGTCAGTCTTCTTTGCCCCCCATGAGCGCGAGCAGGACGGCCTTCTGGGCGTGGAGGCGGTTCTCGGCCTCGTCGTAGACGACGGAGTTCGGCGAGTCGATGACCTCGTCGGTGACTTCTTCGCCGCGGTGGGCCGGCAAACAGTGAAGGAACAGGGCGTCCTTCTTGGCTCTGGCCATGAGCTTGGCGTTGACCTGGAAGGGAGCGAAGATCCTGGCCCGGGCCTCCTTCTCCTCCTCCTGGCCCATGGATGCCCAGACATCGGTGTAGACGGCGTCGGCCCCGCTCACAGCCTCTTCGGGGGAGTTGGTCAGGGCCAGCTCGAATCCGGTGTCCCGGCCGTCCTCGCGGGCCCAGCGCACGACCTCCGGTCTCGGCTCGTAGCCGGCGGGGGTCGCGACGGCCATCTTGGTCCCGCCGCGGGCCGCGGCCAGCATGAGGCTGTGGCAGACGTTGTTGCCGTCGCCGACGTAAGCCAGCTTGACGGCGGACAGGGCGCCCTTGTGCTCGCGCAGGGTCAGGAAGTCGGCCATGGCCTGGCAGGGATGGGACAGGTCGGTCAGGGCGTTGATGACCGGGATGCGGCAGCTGGCGGCGAGATCGACCGCGATCTGGTGCCCGAAGGTCCGGATCATGATGCCGTCGACCCAGCGCTCGAGGTTCTTGCCGACGTCGTAGGCGCCCTCGCGGCTGCCCATCTTGATGTCGGAGGGGGCCAGGTAGATGGCCTCGCCGCCGAGGCGCAGCATGCCCGCCTCGAAGGTCATCCGCGTGCGCAGCGACGGCTTCTGGAAGATCATGGCCAGGATCTTGTCCTTGAGCGCCTTGCGGTACTTGCCGGGGTGCTTCTTGACCTCCGCGGCCTTGTCCAGCATCCGGCCGAACTCGTAGACGCTCAGGTCGCGGATGGACAGGAAATCTTTCTGCATCGCGGTTTCTCCTAGGCGGACGCGACGATCCGCGTCCCCGAACGGTTGATCAGGGCGGCCTTGAGGTGGGTGTCCTTGGTGATGAGGACCTCCCGGCCGCCGTCCTCGATGTACTCGATCGCGGCCCGGATCTTGGGTCCCATCGATCCGGGCGGGAACTGGCCGTCCGCCAGATAGCGGCGGGCCTCGTCGATGGTCATGACCGAGACCGCCTCCTGGTCGGGCTTGCCGAAGTTGAGGGAGACGCGCTCGATGGCGGTCAAGATGATGAACAGATCGGCCTTGACCTCCCGGGCCAGCAGGCTGGCGGCGTAGTCCTTGTCGATGACGGCCTCGACGCCCTCGTAGAGGCCGTTGGCGTTGAGGATGACCGGGATGCCCCCGCCGCCGGCGGCGATGACGATGCGTCCGGCCTCGACGAGGTCGCGGATGACGCGGTTGGGGACGACGTCGATGGGCTTGGGCGACGGGACGACCTTGCGGTAGCCCCGCCCGGCGTCCTCGACCATGGCCCATTTCTTGTCCCGGGCCAGCTCCTGGGCCCTGAACTTGGAGTAGAACGGGCCGACGGGCTTGGTCGGCTTGGCGAAGGCCGGATCGTCCTTGTCGACGACGACCTGGCTGACGAGGCAGGCGACCTCCTTGTCGATGGAGCGCCGCCGCAGCTCGTTGACCAGGGCCCGCTCGAGCATGAAGCCCATGCTGCCCTCGGTCATGGCGTCGCAGACGTCGAGCGAGTAGGGCGGGATCTTGTTGGCCGCCTCCTCCATCTGGATGAGAAGGTTGCCCACCTGGGGCCCGTTGCCGTGGACGATGATGAGCTCGTAGCCCTTGCGGACGATGTGGACCATGAGCGCGGCCGCCCGCTGGGCGTTCCGCATCTGCTCCGACTGCAGACCTCTCTGGTTGTCGGGCAGCATGGCGTTGCCGCCGAAGGCGACGAGGGCGATCTTCGGTCTCATCGGGCCTCTAGAACTTCTTGAGCACGTCCTTGAGGGTCGGGGTCCCGACCTCCTCGAGCTCGTAGCCGACGCGCAGGATGGGCTTCGTGACCTTGAGAACCCGGGTGATGTCGATGGGCGTGGCGCTGACGACGAGATCGCAGTCGACGGCCTCGATGGTCCGGGCCAGCTCGCGGGTCTGCTTGTCGCCGTATCCCATGGCCGGCAGGACGACGTCGAGATGGCCGTATTTCTCGAAGGTCTTCTTGATGGAGCCGACGGCGAAGGGCCGGGGGTCGATGATCTTGGCCGCGCCGTACTTCTTGGCCGCGACGATCCCGGCGCCGTAGGTCATGCCGCCGTGGGTCAGGGTCGGGCCGTCCTCGATGACGAGGACGCGCTTGCCGCGGATCCGGCCGCCGTCCTTGACGATGGTCGGGGAGTTGGCCCGGATGATCGTCGCCTTGGGGTTGACCGCCTTGGCGCTGGCCAGGACCTTGGCGATGCCGTCCTTGGTCGCGGTGTCCATCTTGTTGACGACGATGACCTTGGCCCGGCGGAAGTTGACCGCGCCCGGATAGTAGGAGAGCTCGTGGCCGGCCCGGTGGGGGTCGGCGACGACGATCTCGAGGTCCGACTTGTAGAAGGGGAAGTCGTTGTTGCCGCCGTCCCAGAGGATGACGTCGGCCTCCTTCTCGGCCTGGCGGAGGATGGCCCCGTAGTCGACGCCGGCGTAGACGATGATGCCCTTGTCGATGTGGGGCTCGTACTCCTCGCGCTCCTCGATGGTGCACTCGTGCTTATCGAGGTCGGCGTAGTCGGCGAAGCGCTGGACCTTTTGCTTGACCAGATCGCCGTAGGGCATGGGGTGGCGGATGGCGGCGACGCGGCGGCCCTTGGCCTTGAGGATCGCGGCGACCTTGCGGCTGGTCTGGCTCTTGCCCGAGCCGGTCCGGACGGCGCACACGGAGACGACGGGCTTGCGGCTCTTGATCATCGTGGCGTCGGGGCCGAGGAGGACGAAATTGGCCCCGGCGGCCAGGACCTGGGAGGCCTTCCGCATGACGTACTCGTGGGAGAGGTCGCTGTAGGCCAGGTGGACGTCGTCGACCTTGTGGGCGGCGATGAGGGCGTCGAGGTCCTCTTCGGCCTCGATCGGGATGCCCTTGGGGTAAAGCTTCCCGGCCAGGGCCGCGGGATACTTGCGGCCTTCGATGTCCGGGATCTGCGTCGCCGTGAAGGCGACCACGCGGTAGTCCGGATTGTCCCGGAAATAGGTGTTGAAGTTGTGGAAATCGCGCCCCGCGGCGCCCATGATGAGAACCTTTTTCATGAAACGAACTCCTTTCTCGCGCGCAAAAACTTCTCCATTCCAAAAAGCGAAAACTCTTCAGTTGTCCGAAAAAGAAGGCAAGTATAGCCCAATTAGGCCTTTAAATCAATATAAGGAAGGCCTCGGGGGTCGGATCCGTTCGCTGCGGGGGGGCTATGA
>DSDX01000364.1 GCA_011048485.1 Candidatus Aminicenantota bacterium
CTCCAGAGCAGGGCCGTGCGCCTCGCCGCGAGCCTCTCCGGCATCCGGGCGTCCGGATCGTAGAGGCGGCGAAGCTCCCTCATCTCCTTGATCGTCCGGACGAACTCGAGGCCGCCCGGCGAGGGCGTGACGCCGTCCGGGCCGACGATCCCGGCATGATAGAGCTCGCTGCCGTAGAGCGGCTGCCGGAAGCGGTAGGTGCAGGCGAACGACAGGCCGCCGCCGAAGGCGTGCCAGAGCCACATCCGCACCGCCCCCGGCTGGGGCTGGGGATTGATCCGGGCCCAGTTCACCTGGCCGGGCTGGAGCTCCATGACCCCGGTCGCGCCCTTGAAAGACCGGAAGTAGTCGACGGCCATGGCCAGGCGGTGGGGGTCGCCCAGCCGGAAGCCGAGCTCGCCGAGATTGGGGGTGCCGCGCACGGGGTACATGGTGAAAGAGATGAAGTCGAGCCGGTCGGTCCGCCGCGGGTCGGCCAGCTCGGTCACGTTCATATAGTTCGTCGTGATCCACTGCTCCGGGCGGACGAGGCCGCGGAGGATGTCGTACTGGAGGTGGAGGAAATCGGCCTGGGTGTCGGCCGTGAAGCGGTGGAAGTCGAGCAGGGCGTGGGGGCTCAGGGCGTCCTCGCCGAAGAGCGTCTCGTTGGGGATGAGGACCTGGGCGAAGGAGTCGTATCTCGTGCTCCAGAACGCGCCTCCCCAGGCCGCGTTCATTCTCTCGACCGTCCCGTACTTACGCTCGAGCCAGGCCTGGAACGCGAGGCGGGCCGAAGGGCTGTAGTCCGGCGGCCCGTAGGGCTCGTTGTCGAGCTGCCAGCCCCAGACGCGCGGGTCCTGTCCGTAGCGGCGGCCCAACTCTTCGACGACGCGCCTCGCGTAGCGGCGGAAGACGTCGTCGGCGAGCGAACCGTTGGCCCGGGTGCCGTGCTCCATGCGCCGGCCGTCGCCGCGGACGAGATAGATCTCGGGGTGCTTCTCGCCGAGCCAGGCCGGCGGGCAGGGCGTCGGCGTGCACAGGATGACCTTGAGCCCGGCCCGGGCGGCCAGGTCGACGGCCCGGTCGAGCCACCCGAACTCGAACTTCCCGTCGGACGGCTCGACGAAGGCCCAGGCGAACTCGCCGAAGTGGGTGAACTCGAATCCCATCTCGGCCATCCTGCCGAGGTCGCGCGGCCATTGGGATTCGGGCCACTGCTCGGGGTAATAGTAGGCGCCGATGGTCATCAGGTCGGCCTCGGGAAAGAAGCGTCGGGCGTCGGCCGGGCGCGGCGACTGCGGCCCGGCCGCCGCGGCCAGCCCGAGGAGCAGGACGGCGGCGACCCAGGCGGGGCCGGGCCGGCTCGGGGCCGGCCGGCCGGCGCTTTTCGGGGCTGTTCGGACCGCGACGCTCATCGTCAACTCCTTCCGGGCCGCCCAGCCAGCTGGCCGCAGGCGGCGGCGATGTCGGCGCCCTTGGACAGGCGGACGAGGGTCTTGATCTTGCGCTCCTCGAGCCAGCGGGCGAACCGGGCCACCTCGGCCTGGGGCGGCGTCTCGAACGGCGCGCCTTCCACCGGGCTGTAGCCGATCAAGTTGACCTTGGCCCGGAGCCGGCGGGCGATGGCCGCCAGCCCGTCGGCGTCGTCGAGGGAGTCGTTGAGGCCGCGTAGGAGAATGTATTCCAGGGTCAGCATGCGGCCGCCGGAGCGGATGTACGACTCGGCCACCGCGACCAGCTCCTCGAGGGGGAAGCGCCGGTTGATGGGCATGAGCCGGTCCCTCAGCCGGTCGGTGACGGCGTGGAGGGAGACCGACAGGTTGATCTGGAGGTCGAGGGCCTCGAGCCGCCCGAAGGCGTCGAGGAAACCGGCCGTCGAGATCGTCATGCGCCGGGCGGCGACGGCCAGCCCCTCCGGGGCGTTCATGATCCGGATGGCCCGCTCGACGCTGTCCCAGTTGTCGAGGGGCTCGCCCATGCCCATGAAAACGAGATTGGACAGGCGGCGGCCGAGCGCGCGCTCCAGAACAAGGACCTGTCCGACGATCTCCGACGGGGCGAGGTGGCGCTTGAAGCCGTGGCGCCCGCTGGCGCAGAAGGCGCAGCCGAACTTACAGCCGACCTGGGTCGACAAACAGGCCGTCAGGCGGCGCCCGGCCGGGATGAGGACCGACTCCACGTGTTCGCCGTCGTGGAGGCGGAAGAGGAACCGCGTCGTCCCGTCCGAGGAGGCGATCGTGTCGGCCGGCTCGAGCTCCCGGAAGGCGAACCGGGCGGCCAGCGCCTGGCGCAAACCCCTCGGCAGGTTGGCCAGCCCGTCGAATCCCGGGACCTTTTTTTTGTAGAGCCAGTCGAAGATCTGGCCGGCCCGGAACGGGCGCTCACCCAGGGCCTCCAGCTCGGCCTTGAGCTCGGGGAGCGTCAGGTCGCGGATGTCGGTCCGGGGATCTGGGGCCACGCCGCCGATTCTATCACAGAAAAAGCCGCCCGGGCTCACGGATGGACGGGCGTCAAGCCGCCTTTTTCGCAAGGACGGCCAGGGTCTCGATGTGGGGGGTGTGGGGGAAGAAGTCGTAGACGCGAACGTCGGCGATCTCGTAGGCCGCGGCCAGGCCCCCGAGGTCCCGGGCCAGCGTCGTCGGGTTGCACGAGAGATAGAGGAGCCGCGGCACCGGCGCTTCGACGAGCCCGCGCACGATGGACGGGTCGATGCCCCGGCGCGGCGGATCGATGACGATGACCGCCGGCGACCGCTCCAGCACCTCGGGCAGCCACTCCTCGGCCGTTCCCTCGCAGACGGCGAAATTGCCGACTCCGTTGAGCTCCAGGTTCTTCTTCAGGAACTCGACGTTCTCGGGGTCCGGCTCGACGCCGAAGACCTCCCGGGACCGCTTGGCCAGAAAAAGGCCGAACGTCCCCAGCCCGCAGTAGAGATCGGCGACGATCATGTCGGCCGTCTGGCCGGCCGCCTCCGCCACGTCCTTGAGCACGCGCTCGAGGATGGCCGTGTTGATCTGGAAGAAGGACCAGGCGCCGATGCGGAAGGTCAGCCCGCCCGCCCTTTCCTCGACGAAATCCCTTCCGAAGAGGCGCTCGCCCCGGACATGCTTGCCGTCATAAACCGAGGCGACCGCGCCAACCAGACGGCATTCCCCCGCCAGGTCCTTGAGGGCCGTGGCCACCGCTTTGATCTCCGACTCCGCGCCCAGCTCGCAGAGCACGATCGACTCGCCGCTCGACCGGCTCGTCCGGACCTCGAGGCCTTCGACGGTCGTCAGGGGCGCCGTGGCGACGGCCTCACGGACGCGGGCCAGGATGTCGTTGACCCGGTCCGGTACGAGGAAACAGGTGTCGACGGCGACGTAGGACGCCTGCTGCCCCCGCTCATGATAGACGAGCTCCGCCCGGCCGTCCTCTCTCGCGACGCGCAGCGCGATCTTGTTCCTGTACCCCCAGACCTCCGGCGACGGCGTGATCGGGAGCTTCCCGAAAGGCCGCTTGAGGGCCCGCGTCAGGATCTCCTCGACCTGGGTCCTTTTCGTCTCGACCTCGACCCGGTAATCCATGTCCTGGTAGGGCGAACAGGCCAGATAGTGGGCGCAGCGCGGCTCGACCCGGTCCGGCGAGGGCTCGAGGATGGCCGTCGTCCGGGCCTCGGCGTAGCTCCTCCGCTCCTTGGTGACCTCGACCTCGACGGTCTCGCCGGCGAGGCCGCGGTCGGTGAAGACGACCTTGCCGCCCTGGAGCCCCAAGCGCCGGCCCGGATAGACGATCTTCTCGATGCGGATCCGCATGGCTTTCCAATCCCACCCGCGCCCCTCAGCGCGATGGAAACGTCGCGTATTCTCTCAAATCGATCTTAGTCCCTTTGGCGGCCCATGGCAAGCCCGCTTCCGACGGGAGCCGGTCCGCTTCGTAGCAGGCGGCCAGGGCCTCGTCGAGGCCCGCGACGACGAGCCTGCGCGAGCCCGGCGTCCGGACCGCGAGGCGGCGGTCCTCGCCGCCTTCGACGGCTCGCACCATCCCGGCTGGGAAATCCCTGATCCCGGGCATCGATTCCTGGATGCCGTTCATGCACAGGGTCTGGCTGGCGGCCGCCTCGAGCCCGCAGAGCGGCCGGGCGCCCTCCTCGCGGCAGCCTGCGATCGACAGCCAGAGCTTGGCCATGGGGTCCTCGTCGGGAAGGCCGTAGTCCTTGCGCGTCCCGTCCGGGAACTCGGCCCACAGGCCCGAGGACCGGCTGTCGCAGCGGACGACGCCCCGTTCGAACTCGTAGCGGACGACCGGGCCCCGGTCCTCCTCCGACGCGTGGCTGACGATGAACAGGATCTCGACGCCCTCCTCGGTCCTGGCCCGGACGGCCGCCGTGTCGAAGTTCTCGATGGCGTTGGCCCGGTAGAGCTCGGCCTCGACCTCGGCCGGCCGGGCGCTGGACCCCGTTTCCCGGCCTAACACGTAGAACATGTTGTGGAGGTCGTGGGCCATGGCGTTCTGGACTGGGCTGTCGAGGACCCAGGCCCCGTCCGCGTCGCGCTTCTTCCCGGCCCAGTCGTTGCGGGTGTAATAGCCCTCGTCGCGGGGCCAGAGGTAGAGGCACTTGAACCGCTTGGCCGCGCCGAAGAGGCCCGACAGGATGTCGGCCTTGAGAGATTGGACGGCCGGACTGAACGACCACTGATAGCCGACGGCCACCCAGCGGTCCGAGGCCCTTTCCGCGGCGATGGCCTGCCGGACCTCCTGGATCGTTCCGGCCGCGGGCTTCTCGCAAAGGACATGGCTGCCCCGGGCCAGCGCGAGCGTCGTCTGCCGCATGTGGGCTGGGATGGGGGACGACAGGACGGCCAGATCGGCCTTCCTGTTCCTGTAGAAGTCCCCGAGGCCGTAGAAGCACGGCACGCCCAAGGCCCGCATCTCGACGTACGCCCCGCAGCGGTTGGGCATGGGATCGACCGCGCCGGCGATCCGGAACAGGCCTTCGTCCTTGCGCTCGAGGAGGGCCCGGAGGTAGACCTCGCCCATGCCGCCTATCCCGACCATGACCAGCGTTGCGGGCTCAGGCATCCCCGGCGTCCTCGTCCTCAATACTGACACAGCCTGGCGTGCTCGTCCAGCAAAGCCATGTAGTTGTCGAACTTCGTCCCGACGGCGACGCTGTGGCTCGAGCCGAGGATGAACCGGCCGCCCGGCTTGGCGCAGGCCATGGCCCGCCTGACGTCGGCCCGGACGTCCTCCGGGCCCC
>DSDX01000202.1 GCA_011048485.1 Candidatus Aminicenantota bacterium
CTATAGGCCCGGGAACGCCGCCGTCGTCGTCTCCGGGGATATTGACGAGGCCGTCGTCGGCCAACGGATCGGCAGCCACTTCAGCGCCTGGGAAGGCGCCGCCCCGGAGCGGACGCCTTCGCCGCCGCCCGGGCCGAATGAACGGGAAAGGATCTGCTTCGTCGAGGCGCCCGACGCCACGGACGCCTTCATCTACGCCGGCAACGTCATCATGGGCTCGTCCGACCCGGACTTTTTTCCCTTCCTGGTCCTCAAGCAGATCCTGGGAGGCACGACCCGGAGCCGGCTGTTCATGAACCTGCGCGAATCCAAAGGCTACGCGTCCTACGCCTTCAGCGAGATGGAGGTCTACGGCGAGAGCGGCGTCTACTGGGCGCGGGCCCGGGTCCTGCCCGAGGCCATCGTCCCCGCGGTCCGCGAGATCCTCGGCGAGATCGGCGCGCTCGCCTCCGGGCCGGCCGTGCCCTCCGAGGTCGAGGAGGCCAAGTCCTATCTTGTCGGGAACCTGCCGCTGCGATTCGAGACGCCCGTTGGATTCGCCGATTGGATGGCGCGCTACGTGGCTCTTCGCCTCGACGAACGCCAGTGGGACAGGGGCCTGGACGAGATCAAGCGGGTGGACGCCGATCGAGTCCGTGCCGCCGCCCGCGCCTACCTCGCGGCAAGACCCGTGGTCGTCGTCGCCGGGCGCGCCGACTGGCTCGCCTCTCTCGCGGAAGGCTTTCCGAGGATCGAGGTCTACGACGCCGGCGGGACGCTCAAGCAGACCCTGGGCAAAGGAGAAGGACGATGAAGCTCGTCGAATGCGTTCCCAATTTCAGCGAAGGGCGGGACGCGGAGAAGATCAAGGCCATCACGGACGCGATCGAGGCCGCCCCGGGGATCAAGCTGCTCGATGTCGATCCAGGCGCCTCGACGAACCGCACCGTCGTGACCTTCATCGGCCCGCCTGAGGCGGTCGCGGAAGCGGCCTTCCAAGGCATCGCCAAGGCCGCCGAGATCATCGACATGCGCGGCCACAAGGGCGCCCACAGCCGCATGGGGGCCACGGACGTCTGCCCGTTCGTCCCTGTGACCGGCGTGACCATGGACGACTGCGTCCGACTGGCCGGGGAGCTCGGCCGGCGGGTCGCGGACGAGCTGGGCATCCCGGTCTATCTCTACGAGGCCGCCGCCCGCCGTCCCGAGCGCCGGAACCTGGCGACGATCAGGGCGGGCGAGTACGAGGGGCTGCCCGACAAGCTCAAGGATCCGGCTTGGGCCCCGGATTTCGGGGCTTCTGTCTTCAATCCCAAGTCCGGGGCGACCATCGTCGGGGCCCGGGAGTTCCTCATCGCCTACAACATCAACCTCAACACCCGGGACCGCAGGCTCGCCCACGAGATCGCCCTGAGCCTGAGGGAGAGCGGCCGGGCCAAGCGCGACAAGGACGGGAACCTGGTCAAGGACGTCCGCGGCGGCACGGTCAAGGTGCCGGGCAAGTTCAAGGAAGTCAAGGCCGTCGGCTGGTATGTCGAGGACTACGGCCTGGCCCAGATCTCGGTCAACTTCACCAACTACAAGGTGACGCCGGTCCATGTCGTCTTCGACGAAGCCGTTCGCCTGGCCGCGAAGCTCGGCCTGCGCGTGACCGGCAGCGAACTCGTCGGCCTCATCCCCAAGGAAGCGCTGCTCATGGCCGGCCGTCACTATCTCGAGAAGCAGGGCAAGAGCCCCGGCGTCCCCGAGGCGGAGCTTGTCCGCACGGCGGTCCGGTCCCTGGGCCTCGGCGACGTCGTCCCGTTCGAGCCGGAGAAGAAGATCATCGAGGACCAGGTCCGCGAGCCGGGCCCGGCCTTGGCCGCAATGAGCCTGCGCGGTTTCGTCGACGAACTGTCGATGGACTCGCCGGCGCCGGGAGGGGGCAGCGTCGCGGCCCTCTGCGGCGCCCTCGCCGCGGGGCTGGCGGCCATGGTCGCGAACCTGACGGTCGGCAAGACGGGCTACGAGGCCGTCCACGGCGATATGGTCAGCGTGGCCGTCCGGGCCCAGACGCTCAAGGACGCGCTGCTCGCGGCCGTCGATGAGGATACCGAGGCCTTCAACAAGGTTATGGAGGCCTTCCGTCTGCCCAAGACCACGCCCGAACAGGCCGAGGAGAAGGACCGGGCCGTGGAGGCGGCGAACAGGGAGGCGACCCTCGTGCCGTTGCGGGTCCTCGAAATGGCCGTCGAGGCGATCGGGCTGGCCAGGACGGCCGCGGCCAAAGGCAACAGGAATTCTGTCAGTGACGCCGGCGTCGCGGGGCTGGCGGCCCAGGCGGCGGGCGAAGGGGCCCACTACAACGTTCTCATCAACCTGGCCGGCATCAAGGACGCCGCGTTCGCGGGCCGGGTCAGGCGTCAGGCGGCGCGCCTTCGAAGGACCCTTGACAAGGAAGCCAAGGCTGTCAGGGCCATTCTCGCCAGGGCGCTCGCCGGCCCCGCGGCGGGTTGAGCCTTCGACGCGGTCCTAGGCCGCGCCCGGGGGAACGCGGCCCCGTTTCTTTATCAGAAAGAGCGCCGCGAAGACGGCGAAGCAGAGGACGACGATCGCCGCCGATGCGGGGACATTGAGGGCCAACGACAGGGCCAGTCCTCCGGCCACGGCGGCGACGGCGATGACGGCCGAGGCGGCCACGGCCCTGCCGAAGCTCGTGGCCACCTGCAAGCCGGCCGCCGCGGGGATGACGATCAGGGCGGCCACGAGCAGGATCCCGACGACCTTCATCCCCAGGACGATGGTGACGGCGGCCAGCACCATCAAGAGCGCGTCCAGGCGCGAAACCTTGATGCCCGCCGCCCGCGCCGACTCGCGGTCGAAGGTCACGAACAGGAACTGGTCGTAATTCAGCCGGACCGTGATCAGGACCGTCGCGGCCAGTCCGATCGAGAGCCAGACCTCGAGCGGCTCGATGGCCAGGACATCACCGAAGAGATAGGACATCAGCTCGACGTTAAGGCTCCGGGCCATCGAGGCCAGCAGGATGCCGATGGCCATCCCGAGGCTGCTGAAGATCCCTATGGCCGTGTCGCCGTGGAGGCCGGCCCTGTCTTTGAGCTTGACGATGGCCAGGGACGAGGCGACGGCGACGGCCAGGGCCGCCGCGAGCGGAAGCAGGTTCAGGAAGAGCCCGAGGGCGACGCCGGCGAAAGCGATATGGGCGAGCCCGTGCCCAATCATGGCGTCCTTGCGCAGAACGAGGAAAACGCCCAGGACGGCGCAGGCGACGGCGATGAAGACCCCGGCCAGGAGGGCCCGCTGGAGGAAGCCGTAGGCGAAAAGCGCTTGCATCGGGACTCAGTGCTCGTGGGAGATGAGGTGATCGCCCCGGCCGATCATGTCGCGGAAGGCGGCCGAGCGGCAGAAGTCCTCGTGGTCGCCGTGGTAGACGAGGCGCTGGTTCAGGCAGGCGACCCGGTTGACATGCTTGGTGACGATGCCGATGTCGTGGGTGATCAGGACGATGGTCAGGCCCTCGTCGCGGTTCAGGCGGCCCAGAAGGTCGTAGAAAGAGGCCTGGGTCTCGGCGTCCACACCGGTCGTCGGCTCGTCGAGGAAGAGGATGCGGGGGGACGTGACCAAGGCCCGGGCGATGAACACGCGCTGCTGCTGGCCTCCCGAGAGCCTGCCGATCGAGGCCTTTCCGAAGCCGCCCATCCCGACGGTCTCGAGGGCCCGACGCACCTCGGCCCGGGCCTGCCCGCCCCTAGCGCCCCTGCGTCTGTTCCGGGCGAGGAGGGCCATGCCCACCACCTCTTCGACCGAGGCCGGGAAGTACGGATCGACGTGAGTCGCTTTCTGGGGCACATAGCCGATCTTACCCCACTCGGAAAACTCGGCGGGCGGGCGGCCGAAGATCTCGACCTCCCCGGACGACGGTTCGATCAGGCCGAGGATGATCTTGACCAGGGTGGTCTTCCCTGACCCGTTGGGCCCGATGAGGGCCAGGAAATCGCCCTCCCGGATGACAAGGTCGATTTCGAGCAGGACGGGGGCGCCGCTGTAGGCGAAGGAAACGCCGCGGAGGGCGACGAGATCCATGGCCCTACCGGCACCCCAGGCCGTCCCTGAGCGCGGCCAGGTTCTCGGCCATGAGGTCGAAAAAGCCGAGGCCCTCCGCCAGCTGTTCGCGGGACAGGTTATGGCCGGTGTGGAGGACGAGGACCCGGCCTTTGATCTCCCTGGCCAGGGTGTCCGCCAGATCGGGCGGGACCGCGTTCTCGGCGAAGACCGTCCGGATGCCTTTCGCGCGGCAGAAATCGATGGCCTCCATAAGGTCCTTCGCTTTCGGTCGGGCGTCCGGGCTGAGCCCGTAGAGGGCCCTCTGGGCGAGACCGTAGCGCCCGGCCAAATGGCCGAACGCGCTGTGACCGGCCAGAACGATGTCGCGGCCGCGGCAGTCGGCCAGCCCTTCGCTGAAGGCGGCGTCGAGGGCCTCGAGCCTCCCGGCCAGGCGCTCGGCGTTGGCCTTGAACGCGGCCGCCCCGGCGGGGGCGATCCGGGAGAGTTCCTCGGCCAGACGGCGGACGATCAGAACGTCGAGCCCGAAATCCAGCCAAATATGGGGGTCGATGGCCTGTCCCGAAGGCCCCGAGTGCGCCAGGGCCGCCGAGGCTTCGAACGTCCGGACGCGCCCCTTGGGAAAGGCCTTGAGCAGGCCGGCCAGCCAGGGCTCGAGTCCGGCGCCGATGTGGAGCAGGAGGTCGCATTCCGACAACTTGGCGATATCGCGCGGCCGCGGCTGCCAGGCGTGGACCTCGGCTCCGGGCGGTAGGAGAAGGCTCGCCTCGGCCCTCTCCCCCGCTACGGCCGCGGCGAAATCGCGGAGCGGCAGCACGGTGGCCATGATGCGGAGCCTGGGTTCCGTCTGATGGCCGGCTCCCGCGGCCGCAACAGCGAGAGAGACAACGATCAAGATCCGACACACCGCTCTCATCGACGCGATTATACTCCGGGCGGCGGCTTGAATCCACATCCCTTTTATGGCATCATGCGGGTCTCGGCATCCCGTCCACAAGGAGAATCGCATGGCTACCACCCTCCATGACCTCGATCCGAAGCTTCTTTGGAAGCATTTCGCCAAGATCCTGGCCATCCCCCACTGCTCGGGCCACGAGAAAGCTCTCGGCGACTACGTTCTCGACGTGGCCGCCTCGCTGGGCC
>DSDX01000151.1 GCA_011048485.1 Candidatus Aminicenantota bacterium
CACAGGGACTCGGCCACCGCCAAGGCCATCCGGCAAATGTCCGAGGAACTGGCCTATTCGATCGAATTCACCCTGAGGACCCCGCCCGAGGTCCGCCTGCCCGACGCCTGATGCTCAAGAAGATCGAGGACTGGAACTACTACGAGCTCCTGTCCGTGGAGAGGACGGCCTCTCAGGACGAGATCTGGGAGGCCTACCAGGCCGCCCTGGCCACCTATCGCGACGGCTCGCCCGCCCTCTACGGGCTCGTGTCCGAAGCCGAGCGCGAACTCATCCTCGGCCGCATCCAGGAGGCCTTCCAGACGCTCCGCGACCCCCGCAAGCGCCAGGAGTACGATCTGGCCCTGCTCCGGCACGGCCCCTATTTCCCCCCCAAGGCCGCCTTTCGAAAGTCCGTCGGCAAGCTCGAGATCGAGGAAGCCCCGCCCCGGGTGACCCTCTGGGCGAGGATCAAGCGGCTCTTCGCTAAAAATCCTTGACGATATCGTCGCCGGTCCCGAAGGCGCGGTCGGGGCCGGCCGAGCTGAGCCGGAACGCGTCGTCCGAGAGCTTTTCGTAGCGGATCTTGCCGCCCCACGCATCGACCTGCGCGACCGCGGCCGGGTGGAACCGCCGCAGCGCGTCGAGCGTCTCGGGCAGGCCGGATCCGTCGGCCGCGTAGGCGAGCACCTCGCGCGACACGGCCTCCAGGTTGACGCGGGTCAAGTCGATCTTCGACTCGAGATACTCGTCGACCATGATCTCGAGGCCGCCCTTGTCCTCCGAGACCTTGGCGAAAAAGATGAAATAGACGGCGACAAGCGCCAAAAGGAGCGCGATGACCGGTCCCCGGATCTTCATTCAATCCTCCCCGCCGGGGCGTCCGCGCGCCGCGGCCTCGGCGGCATGAGCGGCGATCCGGCCGGCGATCCTGGTTACGAGCGCGTCCGGGACGCCGTCCGGGTGGGCCGACTGGAGCCTCATGTCGCAGATCTCGTTGACGTAATCGACAACGACGTGCCGCCCCTCGGCGTTCCGGGCCACCTCGGTCGAAAAGAACCTGAGGCGGGAGACGCGGGCGATGGTCCGGACGATCCCGTAGATAGGGGCCAGGCCCCGGGCCAAGGCCTCGTCGGGGCCGAGCTCGGCGTAAATGTGGGTGCGGTCGTCCCACCAGGCGAGATGGACCTCGCCGAAGGCATAGAAGCATCTGAACCAGAACCTGCGGCCGTCGCGGACCTCGGGAACGACCGTTTCCTGAAGCAGGTACTTGTCGCCCGGATAGGTCCGCCGGGCCGCCCGCACGTCGCCGGGGCCTGAGGCGTCGGCGACGACCCCGAGGCTGCCGCCGGTCGTGTTGGCCGGCTTGATGACAAAGGGGACGCCGAGAGGGGCCAGCTCGCCGGCCGTCAAGGGGATGTCCGGCTCGGCGGCGAACGCGGGGAGGATCACGGTGTGCGGCGTGCGGAGGCCGGCGGTGAGGAACTCCAGGTGCATGGTCGCCTTGTCCGAGGCCCACCGGAGCCTGTCGAGCGGCTCGATGACGTCCCGGCCCCGTTCGACGGCCAGGGCCTGCAGGGCCACGTAATCCGGCGAAGCCCCGGCCGCGCGGTCGAGCAGGATGCCGAAATCGACGAGTCCCGAGCGGAAGCCCGCGAGGACGCGGGCGGCGTCGGCCGGCGGGACGAGCTGGACGGTCAGCCCCCGGTCCCGCGCCGCGTCGGCGACGAGACGGACGAAATCCCGGTCGAACTCCCAGTCGTGGGCGATGGCCAGGTCCGTTCGGGAATGCGCCATCAGATCTTCTTGAACAGGTAGGCGGCGCCCTGGTCGGTCCCCGAGCCGTCCTCCCCCACGGCACCGATGATGATGTAGGACCCCAGGATCGCGGAGGAGAACCCGAACCAGTCGGAGTTGGCGCCGTCGCCGGCCCTGAGGCGCTGGACCTCGCCCCAGTTGTCCGCTCCCCCCTCATCCCGGGCGAAGACATAGGCCTGGCCGCGCTCCGTGCCCCCTCCCCGAGCGTGACTGGCCCCGATGACGACGTTCGTCCCGTTGACGGACAGGCTGTACCCGAAGAAATCGTCGTCCATGGCGTCGCTGGCCGTGAGCATCGCGACGGGCCCCCAGGCGTCCGCGCCGCCCTGGTCGCGGCCGAAGACATGGACGGCCCCGCGGTTCGCCCCGCCGCCGTCGTTCCAAGGCTCGCCGACGATGGCAAGCGGCCCGTCGATGCCCAGGGAGCTGCCGAACCAGGAGTCGTCGGTCGGATCGCCGGGGAGGAGTTTTTTGGCCAGGCCCCAGGCGCCGGGGCCGCCGAGGTCACGGTCGAAAAGGTAGGCCGCGCCCCGGGCCGAGCCGTCTCCGTCCTCGAAAGGAGCACCCACGAGGATCCGGCCGCCCTGGACGGAGACGGCGTAGCCGAATTGGTCGGAATCGGCCGGATCGGGCGAGACGAGCTTGACCACCTGTCCCCAGTTGTCGGCCCCGCCCTGGTCCCTGGCGAAGACGTAGGCCGCGCCCCGGTTGGTCCCGGCGCCGTCCTCGCCGTCCGATCCGACGACGATCGTGTCTCCGTCGATGGCGACGGCATAGCCGAAACCATCGCCGTCCGCCCGGTCGCTGGCGACGAGCTTCTTGACCTGGCCCCAGGCGCCGGCCCCGCCTTGGTCACGGGAGAAGACATAAGCGGCGCCCTGGTCGCTCCCGGAGCCGTTCTCCCCCACCGCCCCGACGACGGCGTAATCGCCCGAGATATCGACGGCGATGCCGAAGTAGTCGCCGTTGGCCGCGTCGCCTGGGACGAGCGTCTTGACCTGGCCCCATCCGTCGAGCCCCCCCTGGGACTTGAGAAAGAAGTAGGCCTCCCCCCGGTCCGCGCCCGTGCCGTCGGCGCCCGGGGCCCCGACGAGGGCATCGTCGCCGTCGAGCGAGACGGCGAAGCCGAAGTTGTCCGAATCGGCGGAGTCTCCCGTCGTGAGCTTGACCAGGGACCTGTAGACGCTCTCGACGATCTCCTCCTCGTCATCCGCCTGGCAGCCGGCCAGGAGGAGCCCGACGAGGAGGACGAGGACGATGCGCGCGACACCACTCATAGTCATGAAAGGCCCTCCGTCATCGGCGTTTCCGAGGATCTCCGATTACAATTGCAGAATCGGCACGGCCTGTCAAACGGGCTTCGGGGCAGGGCCGGCCCCGCCTCGATCATCTGACCGAGCAGACGCGGGCGAACTCGTCGAGCTGGTCCCGGCTGAGGCCCTGATGATAGACGCCGTCCAGCCGTCTGACGAGGGCGCCCTTGTCGAAGAAAAGGACGGTCGGAAAGACTGCGATGGCGTATTTCTCGACGAGAGCATCCCCGACGTCGACGACAACGCGCGCGTAGCAGGGATCGCCTTCCGCGGCCCGGGCCCGGAAGATCTTTAGAAAGGCCCGGGAGAAAGGGCACCAGGCGGCGTAGAACAGGACCATGAGCTTGTCCCCAGAGCGAACGGCCTCGTCAAGCTCCTCGGCGCCGCTCAGCAGGCGGCAGGCCTCGGCGGACGGTTCTCCGCCGGGCTTCTTAAGCTTGGATCGGAGGACGTTGAGGATGCTCATCGGGGCAAGCGGAGCTCGAGGTCGTCGAAGGCGCCGGTGTCGTCGAAGGACCCGACGCCGAGCAGTCCGTGGCCGAGGGCCGTCCCGCGGGCGGTCAGGACGGGCGTGGTCATGTCGTCCAGGTAGGCCCGGACCTCCCCGGTCCGCGGGTCGCAGGTCACCTTGAAGTCGTGCCAGGCGAGGTCGGTCAGCCGGGCGATGGAACCTCCGGCCGGCTCGGCGTTGATCTTGACCCGGTCGGCGCCGTCGACCAGGCCGATGATGTTGTGGACGCCGTCGCTCGTTCCGGCGAAATGGACATAGGCGAATTGGTCCGGGCCCTGATAGTGGAAGATCACGCACATGTCGCGGTAGGGGTTGGCCGGGTCGGTGTGGCAGCGCAGCCGGCCGGAGAACTCGAACGCCGCGACATCGCGGCCGGAGACGAGCGCGCGCGAGGTCGGCGCCCGGACGGGTCCTGGCTCCCCGGGCGCGGTCAGCTCGTAGGCCCGGGAGCCCCCGACGTCCGCGACGCGCCAGCGGGACGGATCGTCCGGGGTCCAGCCGTCGGCCGCGCCGGACTCGAAGTCCCAGGCCGCGACCAAGCTCGGACCGCGGCCGGAGGGGCGGCATCCCGCAAGCGCGACGAGCGCCGCCGCGGCCAGGGCCGCGAGCGCCCGGACCCTCAACAGGACTCCCCGTCGCGGTAGCCCGGCTTCATCCACGGCAGGGCCCCGCCGGCGAAGAAGGGCTCGAGCTTGACGGTCAGGCGGCCCATCTCTTCGGGAGTGAGCGGCTGGAAATCGCGCAGAAGCGCGACGTTGCTGCGGACGACCTCGACGCTGTCCGTGCCGACGACGGCCGCGTGGACGAGCGGCAGGGTCAGGGCATAACGGATGAGGTCCCCGGCGGCCAGGCCCTCGACCGTCTCGCGCGGACGGACGGCCTTGATGATCATGACGCCCAGGCCCCGGGACGCGGCCGCGGGGATGGCCCCGCCCTCGAAATCGCCGCGGCGCTCCTGGTAGTGGTTGAGGGCGATGAGCATGGTGTCGAAGTCGTGGCGGCGGGCCGCCTCGGCCATGACCGCCGCGTCGAGGTGGCCGGAGAAGCCGACGAAGCGGGCGATCTTCTCGTCCTTGATCCTGCGCAGGGCGTCCAAGGCCCCTCCGGGCAGGCCCATGGTGTCCAGGTCGGCCATCGACTGGATGAGATGAGCCTGGTAGAGGTCGATGTGATCGGTCCGCAGGCGCTTCAGGCTCTCTTCGAGCTCGCGCATGACGCCGTCGTAGCTGCGGTCCTCGAACTTGGTGGCCAGGAAGACCTCTTTGCGGCGCCGCTCCAGGACCCGGCCGATGCGCTCCTCGCTGACGATGGCCTTGTTCCTGTAGCTGTAGGCCGTGTCCCAGTAATAGAAGCCGTGGTCAAGGGCGGCCTCGAGGATCCCCAGGGCCTCGTCCTCATCGGTGACGGCGCAGAAGCGGCTGCCGAGGCCTATGCCGATGCGGGGCACGGCGGCACCGGTCTTGCCGAGCGTCGCGGTCGGCAGTCCCTTGGGATCATAGGTGCCGTTCCGGAAGGCCGGTCCGGCCGACGAGGGACACGGCATGGGAC
>DSDX01000257.1 GCA_011048485.1 Candidatus Aminicenantota bacterium
CCCCTGATGACCTCCAGGAACTCGGGGAGGGTGCGGGCCTTGTGCCGCGTCGGCAGGATGAACGTCCGGCAGGAAAGGAAATGGAACTCCTCGCCGGGGGGGCTCTGGGGGGACGGCGAGCCGGTTTCCTTCGTGTAGGTCTTGAGGATCTCGACGAACTTGTCTCGCAGGGACATGATGGTCCGGAACTTGACGGTGTCGACGCTGGCCAGCCGTTCGCCGAGCGCGTCGAGCCCGAGGGAGGCCGTGACCCAGAAAGCGAAGTCGTTGGGCGGTTCCGGCGACAGGTAGTGGTGCTGCTGCAGGAAGCGGTGGGTGTGATAATAGACCGAGGCCCCGGGCGCGGACTCGAGCCCGGCCAGGAGCTCCGGGATGGTCCGGGCCTTCCTCCCGAGCAGCAGAGGCAGGTTGAGACGGGTGTAGAAATGGAATACGGGTCCCATGGCGTCAAGCGATCCTTTTCATGGCGTTGATGATGCGGCCCGCCCAGCGGTAGACGTTGTTCTCGCGGACGACGTCCCTCATCGCCCGCATCCGCTCGGCCTGTTCCTCCTCCGGCATATCCAGGGCCTGGGCCAGGGCGTCGGCCATCTGTTCCGTGGCCATAGGGTTGACGAGGACGGCCCGGTCGAGCTCGCGGGCCGAGCCCGTGAACTTGCTGAGGACGAGGACGCCGCGCTCGTCGGGGCGGGCGGCGACGAACTCCTTGGCCACGAGGTTCATCCCGTCGTGGATGGAGCTGACGAGGACGACGTCGGCCGCCCGGTAGTGGGCCAGGACGTCGTCGTAGGGGAGGTGGACGTTCTCGTGGATGATGGGCTGCCAGTCCTTGGTCTTCCACTTCTCGTTGACGTCGATGACGCGCCGGGAGATCTCGTCGTTGTAGTCGCGGTACCTGACGATATGGATGCGGGACAGCGGACCGCGCTGGAGGAAGACGAAGCGGCCGACGAAGCGGGGGAATTTCTCGAGGAGGCGGTCGACGGCGTCGATGCGCTCGACGATGCCCTTCGTGTACTCGATGCGGTCGATGCCGACGATGAGCTGCCGGTTCCTCAGCCTGTAGTCAGAGCGCAGGGCCTTGACCCGCTGTTCGACCTCGGGGGACTGGGCCCGCGTGGCGGCCTTCTCGAAGTCGATGCTGATGGGGAAGTTGCGCACCACGGTCTTGTGGCCGCGGCGGTTGACGGACAGGCTCTCGGCGCTGATCCGGGTCTCGAGGAACCGGTCAACCGAGTCCAGGAAATTGAGGCAGTGGTAGCGGATGTGGAAGCCGAGCACGTCGTTGCCCAGGAGGCCCTTGAGGATGGCCGGCGCCTGGGGGCAGACGCGGAAGGACTCGGGATTGGGCCAGGGGATGTGCCAGAACTGGGCCGTCACGACGTCGGGCCGCTTCTCCTTGATCATCCGGGACAGCAGGGCGAAATGGTAGTCCTGGATGAAGACGAAGCCGGCCTGGCCCTCGAGCTCCTCGAGGACGGCCTCGGCGAAGCGGGCGTTGACGGCCTGGTAGGCTTCCCAGTCGGCCTCCCGGAAGACCGGCCGGACGTGGACGATGTGGCAGAGCGGCCAGAGGCCCTCGTTGGCGTAGCCGTAGTAGAACCGGTCCTCCTCCTCCTTGCTGAGCCAGACCCTCCTCAGCGTGTAGGACGGATCCTCGGGCGGCACGGCGACGCGGTCATGGTCGTCGACCACGTCCCGGTCGGCCTCGCCCAGGCCGGCCGCGACCCAGGTCCCGCCGCAGGCCCGGATGACGGGGTCGAGGGCCACGGTCATGCCGCTCGCGGGCGTCATGGCCCGGATGCCCTCGTCGGCGTAGACGTGGATATAGGGCTCGCGGTTGGAGACGACGATGAATTTCTGGCCACCGATCTTCTTCTTGATCGCCTGGCGCAGGGACTCGCGGTTCCAGGGCATCGGCGGAACCTCCTTGGATCGGATTACGGCGCGGCATCCCGGCGTCCGTCACCCGGAACAGGCTTGCCCGCCCGACGCTCCGAGATCAGGTCCAAATCGGCGGACGTTCGTCCGGGACCACCGATCGGGTATCTTCGCTGGCCGGTCTTTGGCCTTTTTATAACACGGCCAGCCCGGGGAAGTCAAACCGCGGGGGACGGCTCAGCGGGCGTCCAAGGCCCTGAGGACCTCGAGGACTTCCGCGGGCGGCTTGGGCCGGCCGAGGAGCTCCCGGGCCCGGAGACGGTCCTCCCGGCGCCCCAGCCTCTGCATGACGAGGCCGCCGAAGTAGGCGTAGGGCCGGGCTTCGTCCCAATGGGCCAGCGTGTACTCGCGGATGGATTCGCGCAGGGCCGAGGCCTTGTCCTTCTCGCCCACGCGGTCGAGACAGAGGGCGATGAGGTAGTCCTGCATCCTGCTGTCGGGATAGAACGGCGCCCCCGTGCCCAGCTTCTCGGGATAGAGCTTGGAGAGCTCGAGGGCCCGGATGGCCTCGTCCCAGGCCCTCGCCCTCATGGCCGCGAGGCCGATCGCGACGTGGGTCCGGACATAGAGGCCGTGAATGTCGGTCGCGCCTTCATAGGGGAGCGCGGCCACCGCGTCGAGCACGCTGGCGGCCCCGCGGGGGTCTCCGGCCGCGAGCAGGGCCCGGGCCAGGTCGACCTGAAGCGTGACCTCGGCGGGGTGTTCGGCGACCGCGCCCCGGGCCGCGTCCAGGGCCTCGCTGTTCCGGCCCTGGCGGAGGAGGAACCCGGTCAGGGCGTGGCGGGCCCGCCAGCTCGCGGGATCGATCTCGACCGCCCTTCTCAAGTCATCGGCCGAGCGGTCCGGCTCGGACCTCTCGAAGAACGATCCCCGAGTAATATAGAAGGGAGCGTAATCGGCGCCGTCGGCCAGTTCGAAGAGATCCCCGGCCTCGACGACCCGGCCCTTGCCCCAGAGGATGAGGGCCAGGTAGTACTTCGGCTTCCAGTCGGACGGACGGGCCGCCAGGGCCCAGGAGTAGACGGCGATCTCTTCCTCCCGGAAGGGGAAGACGAGATGGGGCGACGCGGCCGAGGCCCGGTCGAGTGCGGCGGCGCTCTCTTCGGGCGAGGCATCTCGGAGGAGATAGGCCAGCCAGTAGAGGACGTTGGGGTGGGCGGGCGCGGCCCGGAGCGCCTCCACGGCGTCGCTCGCGAGTCCGAGGCGGTGGTAGAACGCGGCCATCTCGATCCAGGTCTCGTGGGGGAGCTCGTTGCGCACGAGCGAGCGGCAGGCTTCGAGATCCTCCGGCCGCCGGCTCAGGAGATAGCGCTCGAAACGGGCCAGGTGGTCGAGCGGGTCTTGATCGGAGAGCCAGCCGAGGACGCGGGCGTGCTCGGGCTCGCGGCCCAGCAGCCGGCAAGCGACGGCCAGGACTTCGAGGGCGGCGATGTTGAGGTTGTCGCCGGTGAGCGCGGCATAGGCGTCCTCGGCGGCCTCGAGGAAGTCCTTCTCCAAGATGGCGATCTCGGCCGACTGGACCATGGCGATCGTACGGAATTGCGGCGAACGGGCGGCCCAGCCCAGGGTCTCCTTGGCGTCTACGAGACGGCTCAGGCGGCGGGCCGCGACGCCATAGACGTAGTTGGCCTCGGGATCGTACATGGAGACGGAGAGAGCGCGGCCGGCGAGCTCGAGGCCCTTGGCCGGTTCGCCCCGCCGGGTGGTGAGCTCGGCGGCCCGGGTCAGGGCCCGGACATGGAGGGGCTCCTCGCCGGCGGCGGCCAAGTACGTCTCGAGGGCCTCGGGGAGGCGCCGCTCGCGCTCGAGCTTTCGGGCCTGGAGGAACAGGGCCTCGGCCGATCTCCCCGAGGGCGTGCTGAAGCGCAGCGGCCTCTCGAGGTCGTCGACCGTCGGGTCGCTCGCGTAGACGAGCTTCTCGCCCAAGCGGAGGACGTAGGCCGTCCCCTCGGGGAGCCCGTCCAGAGGGACAGCCTTCTTCCAGGCCTGCCCCGGCTCCAGATCGAGGCGTTCCTTAAAGACGTCCCGGCCCGAGACGGTGACGGTCAGGTCGTCGGCGACGGGACGCAGGGCGAAGACGCCCAGATCGAGCCCGTCGCCGGACCGGGAAGCGCTCAGCACGGCGTGGGGGGAGGCCGCGCTCATCGGGCCGATGCCTCGGTAGGGGAACCAGTGCTCCTGCCAGCGGTCCGACGCGCCGGGGGGGAGATCGCCGTGGTCGGACTGGTTGAGCAGGCGCCCGGCCTGGGGCTCGGTGTACTGCCCGTCCTCGTCGGTCAGGAGGTCGACCCAGATCTGGCCCGAGCGGGACAGGTCCCAGATCCAGATCTTGCGGCCCGGCATGTCCTCGTAAGGCGACCAATGGCCGAAACCGGCGTCGGCGCCTTCGTACCAGCCTCCGTAGAAGTCGGCGCGCTCGCCGACCGTAAAGTAGCTCTTGGAACCGGGCGTGGCGTTGTTCCGGTACCAGGACAGGTCGCGGCCCGACCGGTCGACCGGCCAGGGCTCGAGGGGGACGGCGTAATCGTGGCCGATGTGCCACCGCCCGGGGAAGATGTACTTGAGATCATCGGCCGTCGGCACGGCGGCGCAGGACCAGGCGTAATTAGACTGGCTGAAGGGGGTGGGGTTGACCCACAGGGCCCTGGTCTCGAAGGCCGCGCTGTCCTTGGGCAGCGTCACCGTGACGCTCCAGCGCGTCCGGG
Source organism: Candidatus Aminicenantota bacterium (assembly GCA_011048485.1). Classification (GTDB taxonomy): domain Bacteria; phylum Acidobacteriota; class Aminicenantia; order Aminicenantales; family Saccharicenantaceae; genus RBG-16-66-30. Next base: position 4,647 of record DSDX01000257.1, read on the forward strand.
AGGCCAGGTCCAAGGCCCCGACGACGCAGCTGGCGCCGCCGTCGGGGTTCTCGCGGACGAGGTAGTCGACCGGGGTCCCCGTCCAGGGCGCGTGGCCGACGACGCCGAAATTCCACTCGATGCCGCCCGACGTCCACGGCCCCCGAAGGGCGATCTGGCGGAACTTGAGGACGTGGTTCCAATAGAGGAACTCGCGGCCGGTGGCCTTGTCGAGGGCCCCCCAGACCTTGCCGCCCACCTCGGGCAGGACGGCCACCTCGACGTGCGGGTTGCTGAGGCGGACGACCGTCCAGGCCTTGTCGACGGGCTCGTCGGTGAATCGGTCGAACATGAAGTAGGGGTAGAGACGGGCGCCCTGCCCCCACATGGAGGAGCGGGCGAAGATGGGCACGGGGTCCGGGTCGGCAAAGGGGTAGGTGCGGATGACCTCCCGGGCCTCGCCGGCGACGGCGCGGCCGGAAGGATCGGGACGACAGGAAGTCGCTGCGGACAGCAGCGCGAGCAGGATCAGACC
>DSDX01000384.1 GCA_011048485.1 Candidatus Aminicenantota bacterium
CCCCGGACCTTGCGGGCGAACCGGTCGTAAGCCAGGACGGAATCGGAGACCAGGAAGAGGACCGCCCCGGCGAACGCCAGCAACGGCCGCGGCCCGCCCAGGGCGACGAACCGGCCGGCGGCGAAGCCGGCCATGGCGGTGATGGCCGCGATGTAGACGAAGACCGGGAGCTTCATCGGCCCGAGGTTGGGGGCCAGGAGCCTGAACATCAGGAGCCCATAAAGCGCGAAGGGGAGGAAGATGCCGAGAGGGGCCCCATGTCCGGGCCCCTGCCTGAAGGCCAGGATGTACGCGGCCTGGGCGGCCAGGAACGCGGCCAGGCCGGCCGAGAACCACTTGGCCGGGAACATCAGGGCGACGTCGCCGAGGAGCGAGCAGAGCAGCCCGGTCACGACGAAGGTCTTGTACATCGCCGGAACGGGGGCCGGGGCGAGCGCGGCCACGGCGATGATGAGGACCGTGGTCAACGGCTTGGTGACGAGATGGAGGCGGCGGCGCTCCCTGGCCTCGGACCATGCGGCCAGGGCCGCCGACAGGAGGACGCTCGCGATGAGAATGATCGTCGATGCCGTTAGGGCCATGGCTCAGGCCTCCTCGCGGAGTTCCCGTCTCAGGCGCTGGCGGGCCTCTTCGAACATCGGCTCCGCGTACGAGCTCGGCCAGGTGCGTTCCTCGAACGACCGCTTCTCGACCATCTTGAGGAAGCCCTCGAAATCGGCGAAGTAGGAGCCGTAGACGTGGAAGCTGTCGGCGAGGTCGGCGTAGCGTCCGACGCCCACGGCCCGGCCCGTTCTCGCGGCGATGCGGGCCGCGGCGAGGCGCTGGAGGTCGGTTAGGGCGAACGCGTTCATGTAGGCGGCCTTGTAGGCGTCGCGGGACCGCCAGTGGGCGTTCATGTTGAGAACGAGCCCGCCATGCCCGTCCTCGAGCAGCCGGAACCAGAGCCTTTGGAGACAGGGGGGGTCCTCGGTCGGGATGTCGAGCTTGGGATTCCAGGTGATGGCCTGGGCCCGCCGGGTGTGGCCGGCCCGGGCCAGGCGGTCGACGACCGCGGAGATCTGGTCGATCGTCTCGCCCTCGATATCGTAGGCGAAAAGCCGCTTGTGATAGGTATAGGTCCATTTGCCCTCTTCGGGGCAGATCCAGTGGTCGTGGACGCCATCGACGACCTCCTGGCGATAGATCTCGAGGTCCTCGAGCCCGCCAGGGAAGGCCCGGTGGATGCGCGGTTCGGCGAACGGGTCTTCGACCGTCCAGACCATGGTGCAGTCCCGGCTCGGCGGGTCCCCCGGCTTGTCGTATTCGGTCTTGATCGGGACGCCCTCCCGCCAGCAGGCGAGGACGGCCCTCTCCCAGGCCTCGGGCAGGGTGCGGCCCGAAACGGCCAGGACGGGGATCTGTCCGCTCATGGGATCACCTCGGTTCTCTTCCGCTTTTAACACAGGGCGTCCGACCCGTCAACGGAGCGGGAAGGCCGGCCGGGGCCCGAGGGCATTGAACCTCGGGCCCATTTGGGTTAGCTTGTCAGGCGTGGAGGCGGCCATGTCCCCTGTTGTCCCTTGGATCGCCCGCTATGAATCGCCGATCGGGACGATCGAGATCGCGGGCACGGACGCGGGCGTCTCCGGCCTCCGCTTCGTCGACATCAGGGACGAACGGACCGGCCGAGGAACGAAGGACGTCGCCCCCGGGCCGGTCGCCGATGCCCTGACCCAGATCGAGGGCTATTTCAGGGGCGGCCGCGAGGCGTTCACGGTCAAGCTCGATCTCGGGGGCACCCCGTTCCAGCGGAGAGTCTGGGCCAGGCTCCTGCGTGTCGGGTTCGGCGAGACCATCACTTACAAGGACCTGGCCGCCGCGACCGGGAATCCCGCCGCGACGCGCGCCGTGGGGGGCGCCAACCACCGTAATCCCGTCTCGATCATCGTGCCCTGCCACCGCGTCGTCGGGAGCGACGGCCGCTTGACCGGCTACGGCGGCGGGCTGTGGCGCAAGGACTGGCTCCTTCGGCACGAAGGCCACGGCCGTCTTTTTGTTTGACAGGCCGACGGTCGGGCAGGATAGAATAGACGCCGGAACGACAGTCAGGAGGCCCCCATGGTCGAAACGCTCAGCCAGGTGTTCCTCAACACCGTCAAGGCCTACCCCAAGGACGACATTTTGGCCGCCAAGCGCGAGGGCCGCTACGCTCCTATCCCGACCGAGGAATTCGCCAGGAAAGTCAGGCACCTCTCTCTCGGGCTGGCCGACCTCGGCCTCGCCCCGGGCGAAAAACTGGTCATCTTCTCCGAGAACCGGCCCGAGTGGACCATGACCGACTTCGCCGTCCTCTGCGCCGGGGGCGTGACGGTGCCCATCTACACCTCGCTCATGCCCGAGCAGGTCAAGTACATCATCAACGACTCGGACGCCCGGATCGTCGTCTGCTCGAACCGGGAGCTCTGGCTCAAGGTCGAGGCCGTCCGGGCCGAGCTGCCAAGCGTCCACCACTTCGTCCTCATCGACGAGGAGGGCCCCCGCGGCATCGCCAGCCTGTCGGAGGTCATGAGCCGGGGCAAGACCATCGAGGCCAAGGACCCCGGCCTTTTCGAGAAAAGGGCCCTGGCCGTCAAGCCCGGCGACCTGGCCTCGATCATCTACACCTCGGGGACGACGGGCGTCCCCAAGGGGGTCATGCTGACCCACGGCAATTTCGTCTCCAACGCCAAGGCCCTGGACGCCGTGACCGACTTCAGCGTCAAGGACACCATCCTGTCCTTCCTGCCCCTGTCGCACGTCCTGGAGAGGATGACGACGTTCTCCTTCCTTTACAAGGGGGCTTCGATCTATTACGCCGAGAGCATCGAGACCGTGGCCGAGAACCTGCTCGAGGTCCGGCCGACGATCATGATCAGCGTGCCCCGGCTCTTCGACAAGATCTACGCCAAGGTCATGGACAACATCCTGACCCAATCGTCGCTCAAGCGGAAGATCTTCTTCTGGGCCCTCGCCGTGGGCAAGAAATACGGTGCCCGCAAGATCCGGCACCAACCCATCCCCTGGTGGCTCCGGACTCGGCGGGGCCTCGCCGCCAAGCTCGTCTACGGGAAGATCATCGAGAAGACGGGCGGCCGGGTCCACTTCTTCGTCTCGGGCGGGGCTCCCCTGTCGAGCGACGTGGCCGAGTTCTTCTACGCCATCGGCATCACCATCCTCGAGGGCTACGGGCTCACCGAGACCTCGCCCGTCCTGACCTGCAACACCTTCGACAAGATGAAATTCGGCACCGTCGGGCCGCCCGTGCCCGGCGTCGAGATCAAGATCGCGCCCGACGGCGAGATCCTGGCCAAAGGGCCCAACGTCATGAAGGGCTACTACAAAAAGCCCCAGGAAACGGCCGAGGCCTTCGAGGACGGCTGGTTCAAGACGGGCGACATCGGCCACTTCGACGAGGAGGGCTTCCTGGTCATCACCGACCGCAAGAAGGACATCTTGATCACGGCCGGCGGCAAGAACGTCGCCCCCCAGCCGATCGAGAACCTGCTCCGGGCCAATCCCTACATCCAGAGCGCGGTCGTCGTCGGCGGCGGGCGCAAGTTCATCTCCGCCCTCGTCGTGCCCGAATTCGAGAAGCTCGAGGCCTATGCCCGGTCCCAGGGCATCCCTTTCGGCGACCGAAAAGAGCTGGTCGAGCGGGAGGAGATCGTGAGCTTCATGCTGGCCGAGGTCAACCGGGCCACGCCCAATCTGGCCTCCTACGAGCGGATCAAGAAGGTCGTCCTCCTCGACCGCGAGTTCGACGCGGACACGGAGCTGACGCCGTCGCTCAAGGTCAAGCGCCACATCGTCGAGAAGGCGTTCAAAGCGATCATCGACGGCCTCTACAAGGGCTAGGGAGCTCCCGAAAACATTTTTTCGGACGATGCGATAAAGGAGGCCCCGGAGGCGTCTCTATAGATAGGACGCCATGAGCGAGCGACCGACGGGGCCGGAGAGCGGGATCCCCGAAGCGGCGGGGCACCGGGACCGGCTCAGGCAGAAGTTCCTCAACGGGGGCCTGGCCGCCTTCCTCGACTACGAGATCATCGAGTTGCTCCTGACCCTGGGGACCCCTCGCCGCGACTGCAAAAAGCCGGCCCGGGACGCCCTCCGGGAATTCAAGACCTTCGGCGGCGTCCTCGAAGCCCGGCCGGAGGACCTTCAGCGCATCCCCGGCATCGGATCGAGGAACGTTTTCGGCCTCAAGCTCGTCCACGAGGTCTCCCGCCGTTTCCTCAAGGACAAGATGATGAGCCGGCCGGTCTGCCATTCCTCCCGGGAGGTCTACGACTACCTCTGCCACGCGCTCCGCGACCTCAAGAAGGAGCGGTTCAAGGTCATCTTCCTCGACCCCAAGAACCAGGTCATCGAGGAGAAGACCCTGTTCGAGGGGACGGTCGATTCGAGCGCGGTCTACCCCCGGGAGGTCATCAGGGACGCGCTCCGCTACGAGGCCTCGGCGCTCATCTTCGCCCACAACCACCCCTCGGGGGACCCGGAGCCGTCGCTTTGCGACCGCGAGGTCACGCGCGACCTCGTCTTCGCCGCGCGGATGGTCCAGATCAAGGTCCTCGACCATATCGTCATCGGCCGGAACCGCTACTTCAGCTTCGCCGACCAGGGGCTTATCGACGACTACGACCTGATGTTCAACGGCTTCCCGAGGTGAGCGGGGGTGGGCGCGCGGCGGCGCAAAGGGGATTGAAAGCCCCGGGCAATCCGGGTAAACTCAGAGAGCAAGAGAGGGAGGGCATGGCCAAGAAAGAGACGGACAAGGAGCGAACGGACATGGTGAAAAAGGACACGAGCCGCGAAACGAGCCAGGCGAAAGGGACACAGGGCGACGACAGGCAGGGCTCCCGCCATCGGGCCATCGAGGCGGCGCTGTCGCAGATCGAGAAGCAGTTCGGCAAGGGCACGATTATGAAGCTCGGGCAGAGGGAGGCGGCGGTGGACGTCGATGCCATCCCGACCGGGTCGATCTCCTTCGACCTCGCCCTGGGCATCGGCGGGTTCCCCCGCGGACGCGTCGTCGAGATCTATGGCCCCGAGGCCACGGGCAAGACGACACTGGCCCTCCACGTCATCGCCGAGGCCCAGAAGCGGGGCGGC
>DSDX01000392.1 GCA_011048485.1 Candidatus Aminicenantota bacterium
GGTCCAGGCCGTCGACACGGCTGAGGACGGTCTCGGGCAGATGGTATTTCGAGGGCGCCGGGTGATTGTGAAGGGCGACCTTGACGTTGTATTCCTTGACCAGCTGTTCAAGGAGGGTGAAATCGTCGTCGGCCGGCTCGCAGACGATGACCCGGATGCCCATCCTGCGGGCGAAATCGAAGACCCGGCGCATGCCGGCCTCGGTCGTGCCGATGTCGACGACGCCGTAGCCGTACAGGGTGACGCCCGAGTCCTTCAGGGCCTCCTTGACGAACGCGATCTGGCCGTCGGTCATATCCTCGCCGAAACGGGCCCCGGGGAACTCGGCGGCAAGGGCCTGGCCGGGGTAGGCCTCGAGGCCGGCGACCCCGAGCTCCTTGAGCTTGGCCAGCGTCTCGGCGAAGGTGAACGCGCGGAACGTCCAGGCTTCCGAGGCCAAGGGAAAGGCCTTGATCCGGACGCTCCCGTAGTCTGTCTCGGCGACGGCCTTCCGGAGCTCCGGCGAGATATGCCGGACCTGCGGGGACGCGCCGCAGGAGGCCGCGGCTAGGACCGCGAGGGCGAAGAGGGAGATCATGCGTTTCATGGGACCTCCTGGGAAGCTACCGGGCCTTCGGGTTCCATCGGCCCAAGGCCACGGGAGGGACATACGTCTCGAGCCCCTTGTTCGGGAAGGTCAGGGTCTTGCCGAGCTCGGCGCTCCTGTAGGCGGCCATGAGCAGCTCGGCCACGGCGACGCCGTCCCCGAAATTCTCCTCCGGCCGCCGGCCCTCGCGGAACGACCGGACCATGTGGCGGTTCTCTGCGGTGTAGCCGTACTCGACGGCTTCGTCGGCGACGACGGGCATGAGCCCGATCTCGGCGTTCTGCTTCTCGACCAGGTCCTCGCCGGCCTTGCCCCGGACCTCGCGGCTGAAGAAGACCTTGAGGCCGGCGTCGAGGGAGTTGATCTGGAGCGCGTATTCGGGGCCGAGGAGCTCCATGCTCAGCCTCAGTCCGGCGCCGACATAGCACCAACTGGTCGTCGTCTCGACGACGAGCGTCCGGCCCTTCGCGTCCTTGTATTCGACGAGCGCGCGGGCGAAGTCCTCGGAGGGCCGCTTGAGGTAATCGGTCTTGCCTCCGCTCTTCCGGGCCAGGACGGCGGCGTACTTCGGCTCCTGCCACTTGAGGCAGTTCGTGTAAGCGGTCACGCTCACGGGGGTCAGGACGTCGCGGGGGGCGCCGGGCGGGGTCAGCATAAAGCGGGCTTCCTCGACCGAATGGCACATCATGTCGTTGAGAACCCCGCCCCCCTGGAGGGGGCCTTCCCAGAACCAGGGCATGTGCGGCCCGCTGTGCTCCTCGGCCGCCCGGGCCAGGTAGGGAGGCCCCGACAGAGCGGCTCCCCGGGCCCAGACGATCTCCTTGCCTCGGACGACGGCGGGGGAGAAGACCTGGTTCTCGAGGTACCCGTCGAGGAGCCCGGCCTGGCGCGCCAGCTCGAACATCTTGCGGGCCTCCCGGACGTTGCGCCCGAGGGGCTTCTCGCAGGCGACCCCGACGAGCTCGGCCCGGCCTTTGACGACGGCGTGGCAGATCTCCTCCATGACCTCGCCGCGGGTGAAGTTCGGGGCGCAGATCCACAGGGCCCCGATGCGGGGATCGGCGGCCATGTCCGTGATCGTCGGGTACGGCTTGGCCCGGCCGACCCCAAGCGCCTTGGCCATCGCGCAGGCCTCCCGGGCCCGCTTCGCGTCCGGATCGAAGACGCCTAGAATGTCGGCGTCGCGGACGCCCACCCAGGACCGGATGTGGAAACGGGCGATAAAGCCGCCGCCGATGAGCCCTACCCCGAGGGTCGCAGGTTTGTTGGACATGTTCAGGGACCTCCCGTCCGGGGAACGGCCGCTCGAGCGCGCCGTCCCCGAGGATTCGATCGGGACGGTCCCCGGGAGGGATCGCCCCCTCGTGATCAGACGGCCGCCTGCGGCGCCGCCTCGCGTTTCTCGCGGAAGAAAGCCACGAAAACGACCAGGCAGACGAGGGTCAGGACGGTCGGCACGAGGAAGGCGCCCCGCCAGTTGATCGTCCTGACCGCCTCCCCGGCCGCCGTCGTGGCCGTCGTCGTGAACAGGTCCTGGATCCAGCCGCAAAAGAGGCTGCCGACGAAGTTTCCGAAGCCCAGGATGATCGTCGCGATCAGGCCCTGGGCCGAGTGGCGGATGTCCTTGGGGGCGATCGAGTCGACATAGATGTAGGCGGCCGTGAAGAAGAAGACGTAGCAGAAGCCGTGCAGGGCCAGCGAGCCGATGACCAGCCACGAGGGCTGGCCGATGACGAAGATGATGTAGCGGATGGGCCAGGCCAGGATGCCCAGCGTCAGGGTCCGGCGCATGCCGAACGTCTTGAGGGCCCAGGAGAGCATGAAGGCCATGACGAAGATCTCGGCGAACTGGGCGATGGTCATGACCGCCCCGATCGATCTCTGGCTGACGCCGATCACGTCCGAGGTCAGGAAGGGCGACGTCAGGACGTAGTAGAACTGGAGCTCGGTGGCGACGACGAAGGAGATCACGGCGAAGACGAGGAAGTTCTTGTCCTTGAACATCTTCAAGGCCTCGAGGAAGGCCCAGGGCCTGGTCCCTTCCTTCTGCGGCGGCGTATGGGGCAGGAAGAACGACAGGGCCCCCATGACGAGGGAGAAGACGCCGGCCAGGATGAGGACGTCGCCCTTCATGGCGATGCCTTCGGGGGACCTGGCCGCGAACCGCCAGCCCGTCAGGGCCCAGCCGGCGGCGATCCAGCCGATCGTGCCCCAGACCCGGATGGCCCCGAACTCCTTCTCGGAGCTCCGCAGGTTGACCATGGCGATCGAGTTCGTCAACGCCAGGGTGGGCGCGTAGACGAGGCAGTAGAGCAGCATGAGCCACATCATCGGGCCGAACGCGGTGATGTTGGCGATGAGGATGAGGATGATCCCCCCGACAAGCGAAAGGGCGGCGATGACTTTCTGGGTCGGGAACCAGCGGTCGGCGAACTGTCCTCCGAGGAAGGGCGAGACGATCGTGGCCAGCGGCAACAGGCTAAAGATGACGCCCAGCTGCGCGCCGGTGAAACCGAGATTGTTCTGGAGATAGGCCGACAGGACCGGCGCCCAGGAGCCCCAGATGGCGTATTCGAGGAACATCATGGCGCCGAGACGGGACTTGACACTCATGGCACCTCCTCCTACGGAAGACCTTACATACCCTAACTCTCTCGGGGTTGTCAATGCGCTCAGGGCGCGTCCTCGAGCCGGCTGATGATGGTCCGGTTCTGGGGGTGGGCGATGTCCTTGGCCTCGGGCGTGAAGAGATGGTCGATCCGGGTCCGATAGAAATCGACGATGCGGCCGCGGACCATCTTGAGCGTCGAGTTGAGGAACCTGTTCTGCTCGGTGAAGCCCTCACCCAGAACGGCCACGGCGGCCGGGAGCCAGCGGACGGGGAACTGGCCGGCGTGACGGCCGCCCTCGCGAAAGGCCGCGATCTCGCTTTCGAGAAGGCGCAGGGCCGCCTCCTGTCCCTCCTGAGTCCGGGCGCTTAGGCCGCGTCCCTTGAGCCACCCGAGAAGGGCCTCCTTGTTCGGCACGATCAGGGCCACGGTGTAGGGCGACTGGTCGTTGTAGAGCATGATCTGATCGATGTAGGGCGAGGCCTCGGTCAGGGCCTCCTCGATCATCTCCGGACTGTACTTCTCGCCGTCGCTCCCGATGAGCAGGCTCTTCATGCGCCCGAGGACATAGAGGTAGCCGTCGGCGTCGAGGTAGCCCAGGTCGCCCGTGTATAGCCAGCCGTCCCGGATCGTTTCTCGCGTCGCTTTTTCGTTCTTCCAGTAGCCGGCCATGACGTTCTCGCCCCGGACGACGATCTCGCCCGTTCGGCCGACCGGGAGTTCGGCGCCCATGTCGTCGCGGATCCGGAGCTCGAGACCGGGGGCCAACCGGCCCGAGGATCCGAGCTTGTGGGCCTTGAGGCTGTTGGCCGAGATGACCGGCGCGGCCTCGGTCAGGCCGTAGCCCTGGAACATCGGCAGGCCCAGGGCGTAGAAGAACCTCTGCATTTCGATGTCGAGGAGGGCCCCGCCGCCGACGAAGAACTCGAGCCGGCCGCCCAGGTTCTCGCGGACCTTGCTGAAGACAAGCTTGTCGTAGAGGGCGACCAGCGGCTTCTTCAGCTTCTTCAGGCCCCGGCCCCTGTTCCATCCCTCGCCGTTGTAGTCCATGGCCAGCCTCAGGGCCTTGGCGAAGAGGGCTTCCACCTTGGGGCCCTTGTCCCGGACGCCCTTCTCGATGTTGCGGCGGAGACTCTTGGCCAGGGACGGAACGCTCAGGAGAAGGTGCGGCCGGGTCTCCTTGATGTTGCGGGGGATGTTTCGGAGCGTCTCGAGGGGCGTCCGGCCTGGCTCGACCGAGGCCATGGCCGCCCCGCTGGCCATCAGGCTGTAGATGCCGCAGGTGTGGGCGAAGGCGTGGTCCCACGGGAGGATGAGAAGGGAGACGTAATGTTCGGGGCAATTTACGAGGCCCCTGGACTGCTCGATGTTGGCCGTGTAATTCCTGTGGGTCAAGACGATGCCTTTGGGATCGGCGGTCGTCCCCGAGGTGTAACAGATGTTGGCCGGGTCGCTTTCCTTGACGGCGGCGAGGGCCTCCGCGACCGCCGAGGGGTGGGAGGCCAGGAGATCGCGGCCCCGGCGTCCGAGCTCGGAGAAGGCGATCTCCTCGGGGCCCAGGTCATCGGCGTTGTCGAGAACCACGGTCAGGGCCAGCTCGGGAAGGTCGCGGCGGACCTGTCGGATCTTGCCGAGCTGGGATCTCGAAACGATGGCCATCCGGCATCCGGAATGGGCCAAACGGAACTTGAGGTCGTTGAGCTCCTCGACCTTGACCGAGATCGGAACGTTGATCGCTCCGGTCGAGAGGACGGCGAGCTCGGCCGTCACCCACTCCCGGCGGCCCTCCGCGATGAGAGCGACACGGTCCCCCTTGCGGAGGCCCAGGCTCAGGAGCCCGGCCGCGGCCGCGGTGACGAGATCGCGCATGCGGGCGTAGGACGTTGGCGCGTATCGCCCGCCCTCCTTTTCCCAGATCAGGAC
>DSDX01000240.1 GCA_011048485.1 Candidatus Aminicenantota bacterium
CGGGTACGACGATCCTGGCCTGGAAGAATACCCACGTGTCGTTCGTCCTGATCGGCCGGGTCGACATGTCCCGGATGATGGATATCGCCCAGGTGTTCACGGACGCGAGTAGAGCCGCGGATGAATTCGGCGAGTGACCCCGCCCGGGGGCCCCTCGCGGGAATTCAGATAAAGCCGATCTCAAGGGAGGAGAGGACTATGCGAAAAAAGGGAGTGGTCTTTCTAGCGGCCATGCTCAGTCTGGTCTTCGCGGCGCGGCCAGCGTCGACGGATGTCGGCCAGGCCCCCCCGGCCGCTGACCAGCGATCCGAGGCAGCGGGCGGATTGGCCGAGAAGCAGTTCGCCGATGCGGTCACCCTGCTCAAGCAGGAGAATTTCGCCGACGCGATCGCCGCCTATGAAAAGGTCATCCAACTGCTTCCCGGAAGCTCCATCGCCCAGGACGCCCGCTATTGGATCGGCCAGACGTACCTGCGGATGGGGAAGTCCGGCGAGGCGTTGGCCGTCTTCAAGAAGCTCCTCGAGGACTATCCGGGGAGCCCGATCGTGCCGGTGACCCAGCTGATGGTCTCGCGGGCCGAACAGGAGATCGAAGCGGAGAAGGCGCGCGCGAAGAAGGCCGCGGCGTCAGAGCCGTCGCTCATCGTCGATCCGGCCACCGGGGCGGAATTCCGGAAGGTCCATACTTTCTCGGGAAAGAGTGATGTCCTCCTCGGGCTGGGCGGGTTCTTCTCTCCCAACGGGAGATTCCTTCTCAGCGAAAAGACGGTCATCCCCCTGGACGGCTCGGAACCGTTCCCCCTCACGGACAAAGAGGCCTGGCGGGGGAGCTGGTCGCCTGACGGGAAGAAAGCCGCTTTTTACGCCGAGAACGCGATCTGGGTCGTTCCCGTTTCTCCCGAGACCGGCCGCCCGTCAGGGCCCGCAAAAAAGGTCTTGGACGGGAAATACGTGTTCCAATATCCGGTGACTTGGTCTCCCGATTCCAGGAAGATCGCCCTGCCGAGGAGGGACGATACGACGGACGGCGACATCTGGGTCCTGTCCCTCGAGGACGGCGCGTTGACCCGGCTCACGGATGAGCCTTGGTACGAAACGAACGCCTTTTGGCTCCCGGACGGAAAATCGATGGTTTATCTGACCAGAGGCCAGAGATTCGAGATCCGCTTCCTGTCCGGTCCAGGTGAAAAGCCGAAGACGCTCGCCGAAATGGAGGTCGGCGAGCTTCTTCCTCTGTCCCCGGATGGAAAATGGGTCGCCTATAAGGATCGCCAGAATTTCCGCCTTCTTAGAATAGCCGATCAACGTATTTTCAGTATCACTCCACCCGAGGGCGTCGGCTCTTTCCACTCCTGGTCCAGGGATGGGGAAAGGCTGATCTTCAGGCGTTCGTCCTATGAATACAAATCGCTTCTCAGGATCGGATCGACCTCGGGAGGGCCGACCTTCGAGCTCGCCAGAGGCATCGATCTATGGCCTTATCAGCAGACGTGGTCTTCCGCGAGCGATAGGATCATAACTCATCGGGCGGACGACAACGAGCTGGTGATGATCCCTCTCTCCGGTGGAGCTCCGCTTCCCGTCGAATTGGGCGCGGCGACCGGAGAAAAGTCCAAACCGCTCGCCTTTTCCCCGGATCAGAAGCGCCTGGCCTTTGCCGTCGACCGCGATGACGAGAACGAGGATCTCTACACGGTCCCTGTGACGCTGGATGAGCCGGGGACGACGGGCCCGCCGGTGTTGGTCTTCAAGGATTGGGATAGGCGCCAGGTCTTTATGCAGATGTCCTGGTCCCCCGACGGCCAAAAAATCGCCCTGATCCACAAAGGCGATATCTGGCTGACCTCGGCCACGGAAGAGAAGCGTGTCCAACTGACCAATACTCCCGAGATCGAGGGGGGGCCCAAGTGGTCGCCGCGGGGAGACAAGATCGTGTTCAACTCGGAGATCAAGGAAGGCGACACGCGGCTCAGGGTCATTTCGGCCTCCGGCGGAGAAGCGACGACTCTGATGACCCCGAGCGTGCGCCATTGCTGGTCTCCGGACGGGAAGGCGGTCACGGTCGTTTCCGATAAGAAGCTGTTAAACATGCCGGTCGACGGGGGCAAGCCGAGGGAGATCCTCGGTCTCACCGCCAAGGGATCCACGGAACAAGTCTGGGACCTGACCTGGCTTCCGGACGGCAAGCGTATCGCGTTTGCGGCCGAGCCGGAAAAGGCCAGGGGGACCTCATCCTTGATCTGCGTGGCCTCCATCGGGACTGGCGAAACCGTCGAGCTCGCCTCCGATGACACGGGTTGGAAAGACGGGTTCTTTCTGTCGCCCGACGGCAAGTGGATCTCTTACTACACGGACCAGTTCATCAAGACCCGCCCCGCTTCGACCATCTGGGAGGTCAAGCTCGAGGACCTCATCAAGGAGAAGAAGTAGCCCGGCTACTTCTTCTCCTTGGCCGCGGGCAGGAAATTCTCCATGACCCAGACCTCCGACACCACCCGCCAGGATTGAAAGGCGAGCTTCTTGCCGCCGGGGTGAAAGCTCAGAGTGCTCAGCCCGTCGATGGTCAGGTCATATTTGACAGGATCGCCGCCCTCTGCGGGGATCCGCCAGAGGCTGCAGGCCTCGCTCTTGCTGCTCCCTTTTTCCCACTTGGCGAAATAGATATATCGGCCGTCGGGCGACCAGGCGATGCTGTTGATGCCTCCGCCTGTCTCGAGTCTCAAAAGGGTTCGTTTTTCTCCGCCCTCCGAAGGAATGACCCTTAAACAGATTATGCCCAGTTTGCCCTCTTTGAAAGCCAGCCATTTCCCGTCCGGCGAGAGGTTGTAGGCGATGATCTGGCTCGGGCTCCGGATGAGCTCTTTCCTCTGTCCTGTCTCGAGGTCGATGCTCATGACCCGGAAGGTCTGATTCGCGAAATCGTCGAGATCGTAAATGACCTTTTTGCCGTCCGGCGAAAGAACCATGCCGTGAAGGCCTCCCATGTCATCCAGGACGAGGATGGATTCGGATCCTCCTTTGTCCAGATCCACCCGGAAAAGCCCCAGCTTGTGTCCCTCGACCACGGCGCGGCAAAGAAGAGATCTCCCATCGGGGAACCAGGCGACGGTGTCGAATTCCTTCAAGTCCAGGGAGATCTCGCGTTCCTCTCCTGTGACCATGGACTTGACGACGAGGACGTCGGGCTTTAAGCCTTCCGGACTTCGAAACGAGGTGTAGGCGAGATGATTCCCGTCCGCCGACCAGCAGGGATAGCCATTGTACCCTTCCCAGAGAAGAGCGGCCTTTTCGGTTCTGCCTGAGGGCCCGCCCGTCGCTGGGTCAAGGGAGACGATATAGACATCACGTTGAGAGGATCCGCTCCCGTAATAGAAGGCGCCGTTCTTGTCAAACCCCATGGGCATGATCCTCTGGTTGCCGAAATCTCGCTTGACAAGTGCCGGGTCCCCGACGGGTTTTCCGTCTTGGACGGACTGTAGCCAGGCGTCCCGTGTTCCGGACCGATCGCTGAGAAAAAGGATCGATTTGCCGTCCGGGGTCCATCCGAGCAGACTCTCGTCCGCGGGATGAGGCATGGGGAGGCCGCCGCCGCCGTCGATGGCCATGAGATAGATATCGCGTTTTTCCGCGGGCTCTTTCAAGGGCGGCTCGTTTTTGTAGTCGAACGCGATCCATCGTCCGTCAGGCGAAAGGCTCAGCTTACCCGGGGCTCCGGTATCGAATTCCTTGATGATCCGGGCCCTCCCATCGGTGGCCGAGATCATCGCAATGCGGCAATGCTGTTTGTTGTCCGTGATGATCGAAACGATGTATCGACCATCGGGGGTCCATGCGCAAGGACAGGGGTAATAGACGTCTTCGCTTCCATAGAGAATCCTCTGGCCGGTTCCGTCCGTACCAACGATGCGCAGGTCATAGCGGGTGTCTTTGAAGGTGATCCAATTATAGGCGATGGACCGTCCGTCCGGTGAGAAGACCGATTCCCCAGCGAAGTCGGCGGAAACCGCCCAGGAGCCTTTGTTCGTGACCCGGCGCAACTTTCCCGAGGCCACGTCGTAGACGGCCAGATCCCCGGTCTCCCAATCGACGCACGAGATCAGCTTTCCGTCGGGGGAGAGCCCTCCGTCGATCGCGCCGATCTTCCTGATCCGGAACCCGCTCTCTGCCGGCTCGGCGGGCCGCCGGGCTCCTTGCAGGACGGCCAGCTTGTCCCGAGCGATCTTGACCGCGTCGGCCTGGTCCGGGTATTCCGCGAGCACCCGTTGATAGGCGCTTGTCGCCTCGCGCAGGCCGAGCTTTTCGTAGCAGCCGCCCAGGCGGACGAGGGCCTTGGACGCGATGGCGTGGTTGGCGGCGAACTTGGCCACGATCTCTTTGTATTGATCGATCGCGGCCTGGAGGTCCCCGTCGACCTCCTCTTTCTCGATGGCAGCCCGGAGCAAGACGCCGGGGTCCTGGGACCGGCGCGCGTCGCCGGCCATGGACGCCAGAGCGCCCATGAGGACGATCATAACAACGGCCAACAGCGATCTTTTCATTCTAATTGTCATCGGACCTTACCTCCTGCCCTCATCATAAGGGTCCGATATCAAGCTCGTATCGAGCCCACGTCCAGTGTCTGTCAAGATGACTCGCCCTCGAAGCGGTAGCCCATGCCGCGGACGCTGAGGATGAAACGGGGCTTGGCCGGTTTCGGCTCGAGCTTCTTGCGCAAATTGAGGATATGGGTGTCCACGACCCGGTCGGTGACGATGGTCTCCGGCCCCCAGGCCGTGTCGATCAGCTGCTCGCGGCTCAGCACATGTCCACGATGGCGTATGAAGGCCTCCAACAGGCGGAATTCCAGGGCGCTGACGTTGATCGGCGCGCTGCCCCGGCGGACCTCGCCGCGGTCGAAATCGATCTCGCAGTCCCCGAACCGATAGGTTCCGGAGGATCCCTCCGTCGTCCGGCGAAGAACGGCCTGGATCCGGGCCCGCAACTCCCGCGGGCTGAACGGCTTGGTGATATAGTCGTCCGCCC
>DSDX01000322.1 GCA_011048485.1 Candidatus Aminicenantota bacterium
ACCGATACCTGCGAGCTCCGCTACGTCCTGGCCAGCGCGACCGGAGGGCGGCCGGGCGAGGAGCTGCGGACGACGGGCTTCGACAAGATCTACCCGGCCGGCATCCGGGTCGGCGTCATCGAGAGCCTAACGAGGAACG
The DNA here is from genome assembly GCA_011048485.1 of Candidatus Aminicenantota bacterium. Taxonomy (GTDB): domain Bacteria; phylum Acidobacteriota; class Aminicenantia; order Aminicenantales; family Saccharicenantaceae; genus RBG-16-66-30. The sequence continues at coordinate 140 of DSDX01000322.1, forward strand.
AGGCCTCGCCCATCTTCCGCAGCATCACCGTCACGCCCGACCTCCGCTTCGACGCCATCGATGTCGTTGCCGTCCTGACGAAGGGGCCCGGAGGCGGCGGATGAGGGACTCGGCGGTCCGGGACGTCCTGCAGGCTTTCCTGGGGACCCTCCTCGCCGTCGCCGTCTATGCCCTGGCCGGAGCGGCGGCGCCCGGCCTTCTCGTCGTCTTCAACGCCTTTTCCGTCGTCGTCCTCTGTTTCGCGGTCCGCCGGGGCGAGGTCTTCGGGGCCTTGCTGGGCACGATGTGCGGCCTGGCCCAGGACGCCTTCTCGCTCGGCGTCTTCGGCGTCGCCGGACTGTCTAAGACGATGCTCGGCTTCTGGGCCGGCTATGTCTCCCGGCGGATCGACGTGGCATCCTGGTCGCGCAACGCCCTGTTCATGCTGGCGCTGGCGGTCCTCGAGACGGCCCTCTGGGTCGTCCTGACGGCCGTCGTCCGGGCGGGCCCGGTCAACCTGCACGGCGGGCTCATCGCGCTTCAACCCGTCGTCACGGCGGCCTTGGGGACGGCCTTCCTGGCCCTGGGCCGTTGGGCCGCCGCCCGGAGGGCCCGAGGCGCGTGATGCCCGGCGAACGGATCTACGAGGACCTCACGCTCGTCCGCCGCAGGGCCGCCGCGGCCTTCTGGGCGGTCGCCGCCCTGACCATCCTCGCCCTGGCCGCCTACTGGAAGATCCAGATCCTGGAGAACCGGAAATACGAGGAGATGGCGGAGGCCAATCGAAGCCGGATGCGCGTCCTGCCGGCGCCTCGGGGGCTCATCCGCGACCGGAACGGGGAGATCTTGGCCGACAACAAGGCCGCCTTCACGGTCTCGCTCATCCGCGAGAACATGAGGGACGAGGCTGCGTCCTACGCCGCCGTCGGCCGGCTGCTCGGGATCGGGGAGGCCACCGTCCGCGAGCGCGTAGCCCTGCACCGGAACCTCAGGCTCTTCGAGCCCATCGTCATCGCCGACGGCCTCGAGGCCTTCGACGTCGCCCCCATCGAGAGCCGCCGTCTCGAGTTCCCCGAGGTCGTGGTCGACTCGGAGCCCCAGCGGTTCTATCCGGGCGGGGACCTGGCCGCCCACGTCCTCGGCTATCTCCAGGAGCCCACGCCCGAAGAGATCAAGGCCCGTCCGGAGTGGCCGGTCCGGCCGGGGGAGATGGTCGGCAAGACGGGCATCGAGCGGGTGTACGACGACATCCTCAGGGGCGACGACGGCTCGGTCTACGAGACCGTTGACAGCCTCGGCCGGGTGCGGGAGGAAACGGGCCGGGTCTACCCTGTTCAGGGTGACGACGTCGTCCTGACCCTCGATCGCGGCCTTCAGATCGAGGCCGAACAGGCCCTCCGGGGACGGGAAGGCGTCATCGTGGCCCTTGACGCGGCGACGGGAGGGGTCCTGGCCCTGGCCAGCTATCCGACCTACGATCCCAACAGGTTCATCACCCGGTTCACGGCGGACGAGTGGCGCCAGCTCACGGACGATCCCCTGGCCCCCCTGGAGAACAGGGCCATCCGGGGGCTCTACGCGCCGGGCTCGATCTTCAAGCTGGTCATGGGGCTGGGCGGCCTGGATTCGGGAGCCGTCACCCGGGGCACGACGGTCTTTTGCTCGGGGGCCACCCGGATCTACGGGGACGTGCGGCACTGCTGGTTCGCGCCCGGCCACGGCGCCCTCGATCTCGTGGGCGCGATCAAGAACTCGTGCAACATCTATTTCTACGCGCTCGGTCGCGAGCTGGGCATCGACCTCATCGCCGGGGCCGCCTCCAGACTCGGCCTCGGGCGCAGGACGGGGATCGATCTCGACGGCGAGAAGGAGGGGCTCGTGCCGAGCACGGCCTGGAAGCGCGAGGCTCTCGGCGAGCCCTGGTATCCCGGAGAGACCATATCGGTCTCGATCGGTCAAGGGCAGCTCCAGGCGACCCCGATCCAGATCGCGGCCATGACCGCCTTGATCGCCCGGCGGGGAAGCCCCGTGCGCCCTCACCTTGGCCCGGTTGACAAGAGCGGCCCCGCGGGGCCCGGGCCGCGGTCCGCCTTCGCCGCGGAGGATCTCGAGACCGTCATCGAAGGGATGTGGAGGTCTGTCAACGACGGTGGGACCGGGCAGGGAGCCAGGGTCGACGGCTTCGACGTCTGCGGCAAGACCGGCTCGACCCAGACCGTGAGCCGCGCAAGCGCCGAGCGTCTGGCCGAGGCCGGCCGGGAGATCAAGACGCACTCCTGGTTCTCCGGCTTCGCCCCCCGGAACGAGCCCCGCGTCGTCGTGACCGTCCTGGTCGAATACGGCGGCGGGGGAGGCGCGACGGCCGCTCCGGTCGCCGGCCGGATCTTCGATCGGTTCAGACAGGAGGCCGCCCGGCGATGATGATCGACAGACGGCTCGTCAAGGAGATCGACTGGGTCCTCCTCGGGCTCGTGCTGGCGATGTCGCTCGTCGGCGTCCTGTTCATCTACAGCTCGGCGCATTACCTGCCCGGGGGCTTCCACCTCCGCCAACTCGCCTGGATCGGGATCTCGATCCTGAGCCTCGGCTTCGTCCTGGCCGTCGATTACAAGTTCTTCGTCGCGCTCGCCGGCTATCTCTACGTCCTCGTCGTGGTCCTCCTCGCGGCGACGCTCGTCTTCGCCCGGCTGGTGGCCGGAACCAAGAGCTGGATCTCGCTGGGGTTGATGCAGATGCAGCCCTCCGAGCTGGCCAAGATCGCCGTGATCCTCGTCTTCGCCCGCCTTTTCGCCGGCACCCGGAGCCCTTACCTGTCGACCGGGCGCACGCTCGCCGCTCTGGCCGCCGCCGCGGTCCCTCTGCTCCTTATCGTCGCCCAGCCCGATCTGGGGACGGCCACGACCTTCGTGGCCATCGTCGGGGGGGCCTTCATCCTGGCCGGGCTGAGAAGGCGGGCGGTCGTCATCCTGCTCTTGACCGCCGTGGTGCTGGGCATCGGGGGCTGGAACCTGGCCCTCAAGGACTACCAGAAGAGGCGGGTCACGACGCTGATCAACCCGGCCGGCGACCCGAGAGGTTCGGGCTACCAGGTCATCCAATCCAAGATCGCCATCGGATCCGGAGGCCTTGCCGGCACGGGCTTCAAGAAAGGCACCCAGAGCCAGCTCCGGTTCCTGCCGGCGCGGCACACGGATTTCATCTTCTCGGTCATCGGCGAGGAGACCGGATTCCTGGGCGTTCTGACGGTCATGGCCCTCTATTTCGCCCTGCTGGCCAGGATGTTCCGCGCCGTGACCAAGGCCCGCGACCGGGCCGGGGTCTACATCGTCTTCATGGCCTCGACGCTCATCGCTTTCCAGTTCCTGGTCAACGTTCTCATGGTCATCGGGCTCCTGCCGGTCGTGGGCATCACCTTGCCATTCATCAGCTACGGCGGATCGTCGCTCCTCACAAGCTATGTCGCCTGCGGCCTGGTCATGAACGTGACGATGAGACGATTCGCCAATGTCTGAACGAGCCGCCCTCTCCGAACTCTTGGCCAGGGTCGAGAAACCGGGCCGCTACGTCGGCGGGGAATGGAACGAGATCCGCAAGGACCCGTCCCGGGTCCGGGTCAAGGTCGCCCTGGCCTTCCCCGACGCCTACGAGATCGGCATGTCCTACCTCGGTCAGAAGATCCTCTATGACCGGCTCAACAAGGACCGCGGGGTCCTGGCCGAGCGGGTGTTCGCGCCGTGGCCCGATCTCGAGCGAGAACTGAGGGCGGCGGGCCTCCCGCTGGGCAGCCTCGAGAGCGGACGGCCGCTCGACGCCTTCGACATCGTCGGCTTCTCGCTCCTCTACGAGCTCAACGACTCCAACGTCCTGACCATCCTCGACCTCGGCCGGGTTCCACTCGTCTCCGCCGACAGGGGAGAGGACGATCCGCTGGTCATCGCTGGCGGCCCGGCGGCCTTCAATCCCGAGCCCGTGGCGGACATCTTCGATCTCATCTATGTCGGGGACGGCGAGGAGGGGCTCCCGGAGATCGTCCGGACCGCCGCCGACACGCGCTTGCGCGGGTTGCGGCGGAGGGACCGGCTTCGCGAGCTGGCCCGGATCGAGGGCGTCTATGTCCCGTCCCTCTACGATCCCGCCGCCGTCCCCGGCTCGCCCCTCCTGGCGCCCCGGCCCCGGCCCGGCGCGCCGGCCGTCGTCCGCAAGCGCTTGGCCCGCGATTTCGCCCGGACGCCCTTTCCCGAGAAGATCGTCGTTCCCAACGTGCGCGTCGTCTTTGACCGCGTCGCGATCGAGGCGGCCCGGGGCTGCCCGCAGAGCTGCCGGTTCTGTCAGGCCTCGACGCTCTATTTCCCCCACCGGCCGAAGGACCCCGGGCTCGTCTACAGGACGGCCCTGCGCAGCCTCAGGCAGACGGGCTACGAGGACCTGTCCCTGTCGGCCCTCTCCATCGGCGACCATCCCCATCTCGAGACGATCGTCCGGTCGCTCATGGAGGAGCTGGGCCGGGAGAAGATCGCCCTGTCGCTGTCCTCGCTCCGTCCCGGCCGTCTCTCGCGCGGGCTGGTGGAGAGCATCCTCAAGGTCCGCAAGACCGGCTTCACCCTCGTGCCGGAAGCGGGCACCGAGCGGCTTCGGGCCGTCCTCAACAAGAAGATCGACGATCGTGAGATCCGCGACGGGCTGACCTTCGCCTTCGAGGGCGGCTGGAAGCTCGTCAAGCTCTATTTCATGATCGGGCTGCCGACGGAGACGGAGGAGGACCTGGCCGGGATCGTCGCCCTCGTCCGCGGCGCCATCGACCTGGGCCGGTCCATCCTCGGCCGCGCGCCGCGGATCCATGTCAGCCTGTCCTCGTTCATCCCCAAGCCCCACACCCCGTTCCAGTGGCTGGGCATGGAG
>DSDX01000323.1 GCA_011048485.1 Candidatus Aminicenantota bacterium
GGCTGAGGTCAAAGCTCCTGATGATGTCGGGGACGAGGGGGCCGATGATGTTGGTCAGAAGCGAGATGACGAAGAAGGTCAGCAGGACCAGCGCGACCATCCCGATCGACCGCCTCGAGGCGGCGGCGGGGCCGGGGGGCGAGAGACCGTTCACGCCGGGTTCCACCTATCGGGCCTCTCGGGGGCTACTTCTTCTGCTCCTTCTCGCGTTGGAGCTCGATGAGGTCGACGGTCTGGGAGAAGTCGCCCAGAAGCCATTTGCAGAAGTAGTCCGCCCGGAACCAGAACCAGTAGTCGCCCATGTCCCCGTAACCGTGGCGCTGGCCCGGGAAAATGAAGAAGTCGAAGCGCTTGCCGGCCTTGATCAGGGCCGCGGCCAGGCGCAGGGTGTTAGCCGGGTGGACGTTGTTGTCGATGTCCCCGGTCGTGATGAGCAGGCGTCCCTTGAGATTCTTGGCGATCTCGGAGTTCTTCTGGATCGAGTACTCGTACTTGACGTTGCCGTCCTTGTCGACGACCTCCTTGACCCCGTGGTGCTTCTCGCTCCACCAGCGGTTGTAGACGTTGTTCTCGTGGTTGCCCGAGGACGAGACGGCGACCTTGAAGAAATCGGGGTAGACGAGCATGGCCGCCGTGGACATGAAGCCGCCGCCGGAGTGGCCGTAGATGCCGACCCGGTCGATGTCGATGAAGGGGTGCAGCGTCGCCAGCTGCTCGATGGCCCGCTTCTTGTCGGCCAGGCCGTAGTCGCGGAGGTTGCCGTAGCCGTAGTTGTGGTACCACTTCGACCGCGAGGGGTGGCCGCCGCGGTTCCCGACCTCGATGACGACGAAGCCGAGCTGGGCCAGCGCGACGTTGGCGTTGCGGGGGACGAAGGTCTTGGAGACGCTCTCCGTCTGGGGCCCGGGATAGACGTAGGCGATGATGGGGTACTGGCGCTCGGGGTCGAAGTCGAAGGGCTTGTACATGACGCCGTAGAGGTCCGTGATCCCGTCGTCGGCCTTGACCTTGAACGGCTCGGGGTATTTGAACCCGGCCGCGAGCAGGGCCGAGACGTCGGTCGATTCGAGTTCGAGCAGGAGATTGCCCGCGGCGTCGCGGAGCTCGGACGTGGGCGCCGTGTCGACCCGCGAATAGGTGTCGACGAAATAGCGGGCCGCGTCGTTCATGTCGGCCCGGTGCGAGGCGTCGCCCTTGTCGAGCTGTTTCAAGCCCGAGCCGTCGAGGCCGACCCGGTAGAGGTGGGTGTAGTAGGGGTCCTCCCCAGGCTCGCGGCCGCAGGCCGCAAAGTACAGGACCCGGGCCTTCTCGTCGACCCGCTCGATGCCCTGGCCGACGAACTCGCCCGAGGTGATCTGGGCCTTGAGCCGGCCCTCGCCGTCATAGAGGTAGTAGTGGCCCCAGCCGTCGCGCTCGGACCACCAGACGATCTCCTTGCCGCCGCCGATGAGCCAGGGGGATTGGACCTCGACGTAGGTGTTGAGCCGCTCCTCGATGAGGACCTTGATCTCGCCCGTCGCCGTGTCGGCGACGCAGAGCTCGTAGCCGTGAAGGTCGCGGGACTGCCGGCCGAAGTAGAGCTTATCGGCCGTCTCGGCCAGCCACTGGGCCGGCGGCGGGAACTCGCGCTCCCGGTCAAGGGCCTGGCGCGGCGCGGTGAAGATGTTCAGGGTCTGGTCCTTGAACTTCTCCGCCTTGACCACGACCTTGGCTTTGGAGGCCAGGTCGAAGACGGCGAGCTCGGGTTGGGGCTGGTTCTCCTCGCCGGGCATCTCGTAGCGGTAGGTCTCGAGGGTCGGCCGGGGATCGGCCAGGGAGTTGATGACCCAGAGGTCGGCGACCTTGCGCTCGTCGTCGCGGACGAGGGCAATCTTCTGCGAGTCCCGGGACCAGACGATCCTGCCCGCGGGCCGGCGAAAGTCCTTGCGGTCCTTCTCCTCCTTCTGGAACTCCTTCTTGTCCTCCTCGTTGAGGCGCCGGGCGTAGGAGAAATGCTCCTCGCCGTCGGTGGTCAGCTGGACCTCCTTGACGGCCTTGTCGTCGGCCTTTGTCTGGGCCAGCTTGAAGCTCTCAGCGTCCATCATGAACAGGTTCTCCCCGCGGGCGAAGACGACCGTCTTCTCGTCGGGGGAAACGGAGGCCCAGCGGGGCCGCTTCGGCGGCTCCTTGTAGTCCTCGACGAGCGTGAGCCTGCCCGAAGCCAGCTCGTAGATGAAGGACAGGACCTTGGTCTTCTTCTCGGGCTCCTTGGGCGTCTCGGCCTCCTTGGTCTTTTCGGTGTCCTGTTCCTTCTCCTTCTCCTTTTGGAGGTCCTGGTCCTTCTTCTCGACCTCCTCGACGGCGATCTCGGAGGCCTTGACGATCTTGCCGCCGACGGAGATGTCGTTGTCCTTGGGCACCTCGATCTCGAACTGGATGGCCGCGTCCTTCCTGATGAACTTGATCGTCCGGATGGGCAGGTGCTGGGCGTCGTAGGGGACGAGCAGGATGCGCGTCAGCTGGGCGGCCAACCGGGCGTTGTCGAAGAGGGGCTTCTTCGTCCGGGCGGCCGGATCGACGATCATCCACCTCCGGCCTTGGCTCGTTTCGTAGCTGTACCAGAAGCGGTCGCCCGTCTCGAGCCAGTGGGGCGTCACGGCCGTGTCGAAGACGAGCTTGCCGACCTTGGCCGGCGTCCACCGCGAGGCCAGCTCGTAATTGGCCTTGGTCGCGTCGGGCCCGGCGGCGTGGCCGGGGCTGGCGGCGAAGACGGCGATCAAAACGGCGGCGGCGGCCGCGGTCGCAGCGGCCCGCTTCGAAAGTGTGAGGAAAGCCATCGGTCGGTCCTCCTTGTTCGATGATCGTGGTGCGGCCACGTTCCAGACGGCGATTATAACATTCGAGGGGATGAAAGGAAGGGAAATTCTCTAGTCGCCGAAGAGTTGGATGCCGATCGAGACCGAGACCTTGAGGCCGCCGAGCCGGACGTCTTGATCGCCGATGGGCTCGAGCTCCGAACCCGGCACCGTGGCGGACAGGTACCCGATCCTCAGGCCCATGAAGACGCGTTCGTCCTCAGGCACGAGAAGGACGCCCCCCTCCAGCTTGAGGCCCGGGTGCTTGCCCTTGACCCACAGGTCGAGGGCGTCCTCGCGAAAGCTCAGGCCCGCCATCCCCAGCCCCGCCTCGAAGCACAGCGTCGGCGAGGCCCGGAGGAGGTAGGCCAGGCCGATGGACACGTAGCTCTGCGTGGCCGTCGTCTCCAGGCCGAGATCGGGCGTCCGGCCGTTCTTCGACAGCTTGCCGGCGCTGCCGGTCAGGCACAGCCCCCCGACCAGCCGGACCGCGGCGGACACTTCGGGAGAGATGACCTGGTCCCCGTAGACGGACCTGAAATTCGCGTCCGCGGGCCGGACATAGGACACGGCCGCCGCCAGGAAAAGCCGGCTTTCCGCGGCGAGGGGGACGGCCAGGATCAAGGCCACAGGAGCGATCAACAACTTTCTCATGGCGCACCCGCTAGAGCGTGATCTCGTTGGACTGGGCCAGGACGCCGCCCCCGGCGTCGAGGGCCACGATCCGATAGGTGTAGCTCGTCGCCGGGTCCAGGAAGGCGTCGTTCGCGATCCAGGGATTGGTCGTGACCGCCGATCCGGCGACCTGTTGGACGGGCTCTTCCGGGCCTCCCTCGGCGCGCCTGGTGATGACATAAGATTCGACCGGGACCGACGCGGGATTATCCACCGTGACGGTCAGCCGCGCGTACTCCCTCTGGATGATCCAGGCTTTCTCGACCAGCCTTTGGCCGCTGAGGGCCAAGCCGAAAGAGCTTCCGGCCTGGGTCACCGTGACGTCCCTGGGGCTGCCCGCGGCGCCCGGGGCCGTGACCCGGATGGATCCCGCCCGCGGCGCGTCGGAGGGGTTGGCCTCGAACGCGACCACGATCGTTCCCCCGTCGATGCCGCTCGCGCCGGACTGGATCGTGAGCCACTCGGCGCCGGAGACCGCGGCGGCCGTCCAGGCCATGGTCCCGCCGCCCGTGTTGGACACTTCGAAGGTCGTCGTCCCGGCCGTGAAGGCGACGCTCCGGCCGGCGGGGATGACGATGAGGGTCGGCCCGGAGGTGACCGTCAGCGTGACGGCCCGGCTCGTATCGCCGTTGCCGTTGGTCGTGTTCGTGAAGCTGACCGTGTCGCTGTGGTCCCCGACCGCGAGGCCGGCCGCGGCGGCGTTGAGCGAGACCGTGACGGCGGCCGTCGCCCCGGCCTCGAGGGTGCCGGATGTCGCCGACAGGGTCGTCCAGGCCTGGGTGTTCGAGGCCGTCCAGTCGATCGCCGTCCCGCCCGTGTTCTCGAGCGTGTAGGTCCGGCTATCGGGCGTGAACGGTCCGCCCTCGGGTCCCGCCGACGCGAGCCCCTCGGCGGGCGACACGGCCAGGACCCCCGGCGGCGCCGTGACCGTGAGCGTCACCGCCCGCGAGGTCGTTCCGCTCCCGCTGGTCGTGTTGGTGAACGTGATCGTGTCGCCGTACTCCCCGGCCGGGAGGAGGTCCGCTCCCGCGTTGATCGAGACCGTGACCGTGGTCGATTCCCGGGGGGCCAGGGTCCCGGCGGCGGCGGACAGGGTCGTCCAGCTCTGGGTGTTCGCGGCCGTCCAATCGAGCGAGGTTCGGCCTGTGTTCTCGAGCGTGTAGGCCTGGCTCTCCGGCGAGAACGGCCCGCCCGCCGGGCCCGTCGACGTCAATCCCGTTACGGGGGTCACGGCCAAGGCCCCCGCCGCTGCGGTGACCGTGAGACTGACCGGACGGGTCGTGTTCCCCCGTCCGTTCGTCCTGTTCGTGAAGCTCACCGTGTCGCCGTATGTCCCAGGCGCGAGCCCCTCGGCCTCCGCGTTGATCGAGACCGTGACCGTCCTCGATGCTCCGGGGGCAAGATACCCGGACGTCGAGGACAGGTCCGTCCAGTCCTGCGTTTTCGAGGCCCGCCATTCGAGCCAGGTCGTTCCGACGTTCTGTAGCGTGTACGGGAGGCTCGA
>DSDX01000324.1 GCA_011048485.1 Candidatus Aminicenantota bacterium
CCACTGGACGATGTTCTTCAGGTCGGTCCAGATTTCCTCGGTCGCCGTCGGGTTGCTGGCCTACTCGAGCTTCCCCGTCTTCACGGCCTTTCTCGAGCCCCTGATGTCCCGGGAGCGATGGGAGCCGGAGAGCCTAGCCTACGCGGTGCTCTGCGTTCTCGGCATAGGCCTGATCGTCCCCGGCTTCGACCTCTCCGACGCGGTCGTCCGGGGCGTTCTCTGGGGACTGGGCGCCGGCCTGACGTTTGCCTTCCTGTCGGTGCTCGATAGGCAGCTGGCGTCGAGGCACGCCAGCCTGACCGTGGCCTTCTATCAGGATCTGCTGGCCGGGCTCTTCCTTGTCCCCGCCGTTTGCCGGACCGGTCTGCCCAGCTCGGCCCGGGATTGGGCTCTCATCGCCGGGCTCGGCGTGATCTGCACGGCGGTCGCCCACACGCTTTTCATCGACGGGATGAAGGGGGTCGGGGCCCGGACCGCGAGCATCCTCAGCTCGCTCGAGCCGGTCTACGGCATCCTCCTGGCCCTGGTCTTCCTGGGCGAACAGCCATCCCTGAGAACGATCGCCGGAGGGGCGGTCGTGCTCGCGGCCGCGTTGGCGGCGACAATCCGGGCCGGGCGCCGGCCTTAATCCTTGTCGGTCTTTCGGCGGACGGGAGCTTTCTTCTCGGGGGCCTTCTTGACCTTGTCCTGCTCGGCCTTCTGTCTCTTCTCGAGCTCGGCCTTTTCCTGCTCGTGCTTCTTCTTCAGCTCGGCCAGACGGCCAGCGATCCTCTCGTCCACTTTCTTCTTGTCTTCCGGGCTTCGGACCTCGGCCTTCTCCTCCTCGGCCCGCCTCCGGATGACGCCGACCTCAGCCTCCTGGCTTTCCCTCATGAGCGCGCGCTCCTGGTCGTGGGCCTCGCGGACGAGCTCTTCCTCATTGCGAACGGCCCGCCGGTAGATCCGGTTGCTCGTCTCGCTGCTGATCTCCCGTTCGGCCCTGGCCTCGTCCAGGACGCGCTTCGGTTTGGCCGCGTCGTTGGACCTGATCTCGGGTCTCGAGACGACCAGGTCCCGGCCCTCTTCGCGGGCCGCGCCCGGCCGGGTCGCGTCCTTGAGGGTGTACCGCTCGACGGGCCGGTCCGTTTGCCGTCTCACGTACTCGAGGTCCAGGCCGTCGTTGACCAAGCGCCGGTCGCGCTCGTCGATGCGGACCCGGAAATCGGTCCGCTCGATGAGGGTCATGTTCCGTTCGTGCGGCAGGATCCAGCGCTCGACCCTCCGGTCCATGAAATCCCGGCTCCGGACGAAGTTCCAGGAGCGACCGGGGATGTCCCAGCGGTGGTTGCCGAAGCCCCGTCCGGGAACGAAGCCCACGCCCGGCGGCAGCGGCGCCCAGCCGATGTGGGCGCCGCCCCAGCGCCAGGCCACCCAGGCCGGGCCCCAGACGATGTCCGGCACCCAGAACCATCCCAGCCGCGCGTCCCAGCCCCAGCGGCCGTAGTGGAAGGCGATCCAGCCCCAGCGCTCGAGCGAGACCCAGGTCCAGCCGTAGTCCGTCCAGGCCCAGCGCCCGCGGCTGTAGGGCCGCCAGCTGTAGCCGACGTCGGCCGGGATCCAAACGTACCCATAACTCCGATGCGAGACCCAGATGCCGTACGGCTCGAGCTGGTCGTAGAAATGGGCCGTATCGTAGTCGTCATAGCGATCGTCGTATCTGTTGTCATAGGGATCCGAGTAGCGCCCGGATCCTTCATAGGGGACCCTGATGATGCAGGACGTCCCCAAGAACGCGGCGAGGAGAAGGAAGCCGATCGTCTTTTTCATCTTGGTCCTCCTGGAACGCTAAATAGCAAGGATCATGCCAAGCATGATATTAGTCGCGCCGGAGGGCCCGGAGGAGGGGCGCGTCCTCGAAAAAGGACACCTAGGGTCCGGAATGTCCTGTCAGGCCAATCTTCGGAAGACGGATTTGATGCGCTTGAGAGCCCAGTTGAGGTCCTTGTCCCTGATGGTCAGGGGCGGCGCGAAGCGGATGACGTTGTCGTGCGTTTCCTTGCAGAGGAGGCCCTCCTTCATCAGCTCCTCGCAGAATCGCCGGGCCCCGCCGGCCTCGGGATGGAGCTCGACGCCGATGAGCAGGCCGCGACCGCGGACCTCCTTGATGAACCGGCTGCGGACCCGCCGCAACTTGTCCATGAAGTAAGCGCCCCGCTCGGCGGCGTTCTCGACCAGCTTGTCCTCCCGGATGACCTTGAGGCTCTCCCGGGCCACGGCGCAGGCGAGGGGATTCCCGCCGAACGTCGATCCGTGCTCGCCCGGCTTGAAGACGCCGAGGAGCTCCCTGTCGGCGAGGACGGCCGAAACGGGATAGCAGCCTCCCCCGAGGGACTTGCCGATGACAACCATATCCGGGCGGATTCCTTCGGCCTCGCAGGCGAACAGCCGGCCGGTCCGGCCGAGTCCCGTCTGGATCTCGTCGGCGATGAACAGGACGTTGTTCGCCTTGCAGATCTCCGCGGCCCGCCGGAGGAACCCCTCGGGCGGGATGAGAATGCCGGCCTCGGCCTGGATGGGCTCGACGAGGAAAGCGGCCGTGTTCGGCGTGATCGCCTTCTCCAGGGCCTCGGCGTCGCCGAAAGGAACGATCGTGAACCCCGGCGTGAACGGGCCGAAGTCCTGACGATAGAGGGGCTCGGTCGAGAAGCTGATGGCCGTGACCGTGCGGCCATGGAAATTGTTGGCGCAGGCGATGATCTCGGCCTTGTCTTGAGGGACGCCCTTCTTCTGATAGGCCCACTTGCGGGCCGTCTTGACCGCGGTCTCCACCGCCTCGGCACCCGAGTTCATCGGCAGGACCATGGTGTAGCCCGTCATGTCGCAGACTTCTTTGGCCAGCAGGGGCCACTGGTCGTTGCGGAAGGCCCGCGAGGTCAGGGTTAGCTTCCGGGCCTGGTCGACCAGGGCGCGGACGATGCGGGGATGACGGTGGCCCTGGTTGACGGCCGAATAGGCGCTCAGAAAGTCGAGGTACTTGCGGCCCTCGACGTCGTGCATCCAGATGCCCTGGGCCTTGCTGATGACGACGTCCAAGGGATGGTAATTGTGCGCGCCGTAGATGTCTTCGAGCCTGATGAGGTCCTGGCTGTCCATGTCGTTGCTCCTTTGGCGGGGCCGTTCGGATGGCGGAGAGGGCGGGATTCGAACCCGCGGTGCACCTTGCGGCACACACACGCTTTCCAAGCGTGCTCCTTAAGCCACTCGGACACCTCTCCTTTCCTCTGGTCCCGGTTTTGAAGTGGTCTGGAGAGGGCAACGTTACCAGAAAAGCGTCCCCGGGTCAATGACCCCCGGGGGGAGAGCGGCGTTTCAGAACGCGGGCCGGAAGATGTTGATGATGTCCTTGAGCATCGCCGCGGCGGCGCCCCGGGGATTCGAGCGTCCGCCGGTCACGGTCACGGAACCCATGGAATCGGTGAGGAAGGTGATGCCCTTCTCCGTGCCGTTGACCTGAGCCAGCGGATGCGAGGGATCGATGAGGGACGGTCGGACGTCGAGGGTCCATCGCCCTTTTGTCCGCCCCGGCGCGGCCGTGGCCAGCAGTTTGACGGACCGGCCTTCCCGTCTGGCCGAGCGGACGAGATCGGCGGCCAGGCCGGTGATGCCGGCGACATGGACATCCTTCAGCGCGTAGTCCGTGCCGAGACAGGCGTTGGTGATGAGCAGGATCTTGCAGGCCGTGTCCCACCCCTCGACGTCATGGGCCGGATCGGGCTCGGCGATCCCCTTGTCTTGGGCCTCCTTGAGGGCTTCGGCGTAATCGAGCCCTTCTCCCATCCGGGTCAGGATGTAGTTCGTCGTTCCGTTGAGGATGCCCTGGATCCCCTCGACCCGGGCCCCGGCCAGCGAGAACAGCCCGACGTCAAGGGTTGGCAGCGCGGCCGCCGTGGCCCCGCTGTACTTGAGGGCGACGCCGTTGCCGGTGGCCAGGGCCCGGAGATCCGGCAGCCCGACGACCAAGGCCCCTTTGCTGGCGACGACGGCGTGCCAGCCGGCTCGCAGCGCCGCCGAGACATAGGACAGACCCGGTTCTCCCGTCTCGAGATCGGACAGCGTGCACTCGACGAGACACCCGCCCCGTCCTCCGTGCCGGTCGATGGCATCGGTGACCTTGAGCCCCGCGTGCCAGGCCGGATTGCCCGACGTCCAGGGCTCGCCGGCCTGAGAGATCTGGCGGGCGTCGAGCGGGCCTCCCGCGTAGAAACAGCCCTCGGCCCGGCCGACGGCCAGGACCTCGAGAGCCAGGCCGTAACGGCGCTCGAGGTCCTCGCGTTTCTCGCGGAGAAGGGAGAAAAAGGCCCGGCCGACATGGCCAAATCCCGTGAGGACGAGGGGAACGGCCTTCATGGACGCGGTTTCCATGGCGGAGAGGGCGGGATTCGAACCCGCGATCCCGATTGCTCGAGATAACGGTTTTCGAGACCGTCGCCTTCAACCACTCGGCCACCTCTCCGCACGATCAGGGCGCGAAACGAAGCCCGATTATAGCCGAAATCGTCATGAGTTTCTACGCTCCCTGAAGAAATCGCGCAGGAGCGCCGAGCTCTCGGCGGCCAGGATGCCGGCCAGGACCTCCGGGCGATGATTGAGGCGCTCGAACGGGAAGCGCATCGTCGACGACACCGCCCCGGCTTTGGGATCGGGGGCGCCGAAGACCAGTCGGCGGATGCGGGTCTGGACGAGGGCTCCGAGGCACATGGCGCACGGCTCAACGGTGACGTAGAGGTCGCAGTCGGGCAAGCGATAGTTGCCGCGTCTGCGGGCGGCCCGCCGCAGGGCGACGATCTCGGCGTGGGCCGTGGGGTCGGACGCCGCGATGGGCCGGTTCGCGCCTCGGGCGAAGACCTTCCCCCCGCAGACGACCACAGCGCCGACCGGCACCTCGCCCGAGGCCGCAGCCTTGGCCGCCTCGGCCAAGGCGACTCGCATGAATCCGGCATCGTCCATGGGCCCGACGATTCTACTCC
>DSDX01000404.1 GCA_011048485.1 Candidatus Aminicenantota bacterium
CTCCATGGTGATGTAATAGGCCCCGGTCCCTTCCTCCCGCCCCAGGTCGTGCGTGCGGCAGACGTTGCGATGGGAGACCGTCCGGGCCAGGCGGAGCTCGTTCCGGAACCGCTCGATCGTCGTCTCGTCCCCGGCGATCTCGGGCTTGAGGAGCTTGAGGGCCAGCTTCTCCCGGACCTCCGTGTCAAAGACCTTGTAGACGCGGCCCATGCCGCCCTTGCCCAGCTCCTCGATGACCTGATAGCGGCGGGCGAAGGTCGTCCCCGTCTCGAGCTCGCGGACGGGGGCGATCAGGGTCTCGGTCAAGGCGGGGGAAGCGTCCACGGAGACAAGAGGCGCGGCGCATCGGCCGCAGAACCGGGTGTCGGGCGGGCTGTCAAAACCGCAACGCGGGCACTTCACGGCGGATCCCCTCGGATCGTGGTTTCGGGCTGGTCGCGAGGATATCATCCTTCGTCAGGGCGAGTCAACGCCGGGCCGCCCGAGAGGGACAGCCCCCCTTGAGAGTAGTCCCTAGCCCCGGTCCCGAGTTGACAACGGGCACGGTCCCTCGATTGAGTCGGTTTCGGAGACAGTCCCTGTTGCTGTCGGGGGCGGTCCTGTGCTAGAGCGCGGCTAGGGCCTTGAGGGCCAGGGCGTAGAGCCAGCGGTGGGCCTTGTTGCCGTTGGTCATGATGACCACGCCCGTCCGCTTGTCGACGCTCCCCGCCATGAAGGCCGTGTAGCCGTTGACGCTGCCGCTGTGGGCGATGATCGTCTCCCCGTCCAGGGTGGAGACCCACCAGGCCAGGCCGTAGCCGGAGGTCTCGTTGAGCCAGCCGCCGTTGATGGGGCCGGCGAAACGGTCATATTGTCGCCGCGTCATCTCGCGGAAAGCCGATTCGGAGACGAGGCGGCGGCCCTTGTAGATCCCGCCGTTGACGCTGGTCATGAGCCAGCGGGCCATGTCCACGGCGGTCCCGTAGACGACGCCGGCCGGCCAGGCGTCGGCCTTGACCCAGTCGACGGGCCGGTAGACGCCGGCCCGGCGCCGCACGGGCATGTAGGGGATGGCCAGGCGCTCGGCCATGTCGGCCCGCGGCTCGAAGGCCGTGTCGCGCATCTCGGCCGGGGCGAAGACGTTCCGGCGCATGTACTCCTTGAACGGCGTCCCTGAGAGCTTCTCGACGAGGTGCGCGACGAGGGTGAAGGCGATGTTCGAATACATGACCCGCGTCCCGGGCCGTCGCCAGAGCTGGAGACGGCCTCGGAGGTAGTCGGCCAGCGCGGGCGGGCCCTCGTCCTCCCAGACCGCGTGCCGCCCGAAGTCGGTCGGCAGGCCCGAGGTGTGGGTGAGGAGGTGGCGGAAGGTCACCGGATAGCGCTTGGTCTCGCCCTTGATCTCGAGATCGGTCAGGTGATCGTTGACCCGGTCATCCAGCCCGAACTTGCCCTGGTCCATGAGCTGGAGCAGGGCGGTCGCGGACATCGTCTTGAAGGTCGAGGCGATGAGGTAGACCGTGTCGCAGGCGGCCGGGGTCTTGACCCGGATATTGGCCAGGCCCGCCGACCGCGTCCAGACGATGCGGTCCCCGGAGACGCAGACGACGGCCATCGAGGGGATCCGGCCGACGGCGAGCGAGCGCTCGATCTCGGGATCGAGGAGGGCGGCCAGGCGAGCGTCGTCGACGGGGGCGAAAGGGCGCGTCGCGTAAGGGTCGGAGACCATGGCCGGCCCGGACAAGGGCTCCCCGCCGTCCTCCCCGTCGAATTCGGCGGGGCCGGCCTCGAGGTCGGCGAAGGCGCCTTCCGGGCCGATGGTCTCCTGTCGGGCGGCGGCGCCGTTCGCTTGCGCCGGGCCCGCGACCTCGGCCGGGCCCGACCGCCCGCCGATGATCTTCGTGGCCGCGAAGAGGCCGACCGCGACCAGGGCCAGGGCGACGAGGGCGATGTCGGCGGACCGGGTCAGGCGGCTGCGCGGCCGGGACGGGCGCCGGCGCCTCTTCGACGGCTTCACGGACGTCCCGGAGGCCGGGGACGGATCCTTCGCCCGCTTTCGCTTGACGGGCCGGGCCATGGCGGTCATGGTGCTGTCGCTTCTCTCTCGCTCGGCCAAGGATTATACCACGGCCGGCGGAACATGGCGGCGGGGCCCGGCGGATCGGGATTGACCCTTGCCCTGTTCTTGGCCCATAATGGCATCAGCCGGAAAACAATAAATATCCAAGACGCCGTCTATAGCCATGGCGAACGTAGATTCCTATATTGGGATCGGGGAGAGCCAGGCCTTTAGGGAAGGACGATCGAAAGGAGGGGGACCATGACCACGATCGCGCGAAGGGCACGAGGTGAGGGGGCGCGCATCATCGCTTGCGCCCTGACGCTCGGTCTTTTAGTCATCTCCGTCCCGGGCCGGACGGACCCGGCGGAAGGCCCGGCCGGGACGCAGGTCCAGGAGGAGGTCACCGTCGCGCTCAAGCTCGTCCAGGCCTACGTGACGACCAAGGACGGCAGGCCCGTCACGGACCTGACGGCGGCCGATTTTGAGGTCACCGACAACGGGCACAAAATGGCCGTGACCCACTTCGAGAAGCACCTCGCGGGCGGGGACGACATTGCGCCGGGGGGGCCGCTCGAGGCGCCGCAGCTCAGCCGCAAGTTCTTCCTTTTCTTCGATTTCGCTTTTACCGATGCCCGCAGCACCCGCAAGGCCCGGGAGGCCGCCCTGGAATTCATGGACGCGGCCCTCAAGGCCGGCGACGAGGTCGGGGTGTTGTCCTACTCGCCCATGCGCGGGCTGACCATCCACGAATACCTGACCACGGACCACGCCAAGGTCCGCAACATCGTCGACGCCTTCGGGCTGCGGGCGGCCACGGGCCGGGCCGAGAGCCTGACGAATTACCTCTACGCCGACGAGGTCATGTGGATGCTGGACGACGAGCAGCCGGACGCTCCGGACACGTTCTTCCGCGAGCAGGCCCGGGCCCAGAGCGGCGGCGTCGTCGACGAGGGGCGCCGGCAGGGCTACATCGACCAGGCCCGCCAGTTCGCCCAGACCTTCACCCACCTGGGCCAGGCCCTGCGCTACGTGCCCGGGTGGAAGAACCTCATCCTGTTCTCGTCCGGCATCAGCCGGTCGCTCATCTACGGCGAGAGGCGCGGACTGACGGCCCCGATCATCGATCCCTCGAACCCGGAAGCGACGGCGGCCGCGCTGAGCGCCTACGACAACGCCCAATCGAACTCGGGCGTGCGGACCGAGTTCTCCGAAGCGCTCAAGGCGCTCAAAACATCCAACAGCCCGATCTACGCCATCGACTGCGCCGCGCGGACCGGGGAGATGGACATCAATAATCCTATCGGCACGTCCATCAGCAGCCGGGAGGTCTCCGGCAAAGACTCCCTCGTCCAACTGGCCGGGGAGAGCGGTGGCAAGTACTTCAGCAACACGATGGACACAGGCAAGGCCCTGGCCGAGATCGAGGACATCACCAGCTCCTTCTACGTCCTCGGCTACAGCGTCCCGGCCGCCTGGGACGGCGCCTTCCACAAGATCAAGGTCAAGGTCGGGCGCCCGGGCTGCAAGGTCGTCAGCCAGACCGGCTACTACAATCCGAAGCCGTTCCGGGAGCATTCGGCCTTCGAGCGTTTGCTCCAGATGACCGATCTAGCCCTGAGCGACAATCCCCTGGGCCGGCTGCCGGAAGAAACGCCCCTGGCCGCGATGCCCGTCGTCGTCGGCGGCTGGACCCACCTGGTCGCCTACGCCGGCCTCCCGAAAGAGGCGGCGGCCGGGATCGTCGGGAAGAGGGCCAATGCCTACCTGATCATTTACGACGAGGAACAGGGACGGACGGCCATCAAGAGCTTTCGGGTCAAGCCGCCGACCGGCGGCCCCAAGGACTCCATCGCGGTCTTCGCCCTCCCGCTCAAGCCGGGGCGCTATTCCCTGAGGCTCATCGTGCAGAATGCGGAGACGGGCATGGCCGCGCGCGGCTCCGGGTCGCTGACCTTCGCCGATCCCATCGCGGCCTCGATATGGATCGATACTCCGCTCTTGCTCGAACCGGGCCATGGGTGGGCCGACCTCGGCGCGCCCCCCGAGTCGACGCTGCCGGCCCTGTTCGGTTACGATCCGGGCGAGTTCGCGCCGGTTACGGGCGAGCTCGCGCCAGGGCCCCGAAGGCTCGCGGCCGCTCTTCGGCTGTCCCTGGGCATGCCGGACGTCGAGCTCGACATCACGGCGACGGATTCGCTGGACGGGATCGAGACCGAGATCCCCGTGACCGTCCTCGAGACAAAGCAGGAAAGGTCGCTGCGGACATGCCTCATCGAGCTCCCCTTCGCCGACCTGAAGCCGGGCCTGCACACCCTCACGATCGCCGCCCGCGACAAGGCGGGGATCGAGGGGAACGAGACGACGACGACGTTCACGGTCAGGTAGGCCCGCGGGACCCGCGGGGGAGTCGGCCGGCGGTCAGTCTTCGGCGATGCCGGCCAGCTTGTCCTGGACGCGGCGCAGCTCGTTCTGGGCTTCCTTGAAGAGTTTCGCCTTGAACGCCAGGGTGTCGAGGGCCTTGGTCTTGTTCATCGTTTCCTTGAGGCGCTCGAGACGGGCGAGGATCTCGGCTTCGCGCCGCTTGAGGCGGGCGGCCTCTTCGGGGGAGAGCGGTATCTTGTCCATGGGGTTCCTGTCCCGGGTCCCCATTGTAGACCGAACGCGCCGCCCCGGCAAGCCCGGAACGAGCCCGGAGGCGGTTTGACCCGCCCCGGCCGATATGCCATCATAGTTCCCCGAGGTCCCATGCCATCCTTTAGGACATGCGCGAGGGCGCTCATGGCGCTCGCCCTGGCCGTGATCCTCGCGGCGCCGGTCGGGGCGGCTCCCACGGACGCCTCCGGCCGGGCGCCCGAACCGCAGAAGAAAAAGAAGAAGACGTCCGACGAGAAGGGCCCCCAGGACCAGTACGAGATGGGGCTCATCGCCCTCAGGTACGGCCTGACGGACGAGGCC
>DSDX01000075.1 GCA_011048485.1 Candidatus Aminicenantota bacterium
TCCCGGGTCGAATAGGCCATGGCCTCGACGGCCGCGCGGACGATGTGGCCCCGTCCGGCCCCGCGGGTCAGCCCGAGGATCGCGCCCCGGGCTTCGGCGTCCCAATAGGGCGCCCCGAGCCCGACGAAGGCGGGGACGAAATAGACGCCGGCGTTGTCCTCCACCGACCGGGCGACCGCTTCCGACTCCGCGGCCGATCCGAGAAGGCCAAGTTTGTCACGCAGCCACTGGATGGCGGCGCCGGCCACGAACACGGCCCCCTCGAGGGCATAGACGGCCCGGCCGCCCGGGCCGCAGGCGATGGTGGTGATGAGGCCGTGGCGAGACACGACGCGTTCGCGTCCGGTGTTGAGCAAGATGAACGAGCCGGTGCCGTAGGTGTTCTTGATCGCCCCCGAACGGAATCCGGCCTGGCCGAAGAGGGCCGCCTGCTGGTCGCCGGCGACGCCCATGACCGGGACTCCCGCCGGCAGCCGCCCCAGGCGGATTGTCCGCCCGAACTCACCCGAGGACGGGAGGACCCTCGGCAGGACGGCCGCCGGGACGCCGAAAAGATCGAGCAGGTCGTCATCCCAGCCGAGCTTGCGGATGTTGAAAAGCATGGTCCTCGAGGCGTTTGTCGGGTCGGTGGCGTGCGTCGCGCCGCCGGTGAGCTTGGACAGGACCCAGGAATCCGTCGTGCCGAAAGCGAGGCGCCCTCGTTTGGCCCGTTCGCGGAGACCGCCGCGGCGGAGGATCCATTCGACCTTGGTGGCCGAGAAATAGGCGTCGATCGGCAGGCCCGTCTTGGCCCGGACGAGCCGGCTCAGGCCCGGACGGGCGGCCAGCTCGCGGCAGCGCCCGGCCGTGCGCCGGCATTGCCAAACGATGGCGTTGGCGACCGGCCGTCCCGTCTTGCGGTCCCAGACGACGGCCGTCTCACGCTGGTTGGTGATGCCGACGGCGGCGATCGAGCGGCCCGGGGCCGCGGCCAGCGCCCTCTGGACGGTGCGATGGACGCTCCGCCAGATCTCCTCGGGGTCATGCTCGACCCAGCCCGGCCGCGGGAAGTGCTGGGGGAACTCTTCGTAGGCCGAGGCGACGGCCCGGGCGCGGCGGTCGAAGACGATGGCCCGGCTCCCGGTCGTGCCCTGATCGATGGCCAGTACGTGGCCCATGTCAGGTCCTTTCCTCCAGCCAGCCGAGCATGTCCCGGAAGACCTTCTCCCGGCCAAGATCGATGTAAAGGGCGTGGAACATCTCCGGGTACTCGACGAGCGTCTTGTCAGCGGCCCCGAGCCGGCCGAAGATCCGCCGGGCGGCCCGCTCATCGACGAGGTGGTCGACGCCGGGGATGAGAAAGAGGGCTGGGCTTCGAAATCGCTTGGCCATCCGGCCGGCCCGGGCCTGAAGCGGGAGGAAGCCGGCCATGAGCTTCAGGCTGGCCGCGCGGAGCTCGTCCGGATCCGCGTTCATGGCGGCGGCGTAGTCCGCGTCGCGCGTCGCCATCTCGGACGTGAAGGGGAGGTCGATCATGTGAGCGGGCTTGAACGGCGAGAGCAGGGCCACCTTGACGTAAGCGCCGAGCGGGAACGTCAGGCCGTTCCTGAAGGCCGGGGCCATGAGAACCGTACCGTCGAAACGATCGGGATAGCGCCCGGCCAGATCGTAGGCGATGAGCCCGCCCATGCTCTCGCCGACCAGGAAGACCTTTCGGTCCGGGAAATCCCGGCCGAGCTCGTCCCGCAGGGCCATGATGTCGCGGCCCCAGACCTCGAAGGAGCGGACGTGGCCGCGCGGCCGTTCCGGCGTCCGGCCGAAACCGCGTAGCTCGATGGCGTAGGAGGCATAGCCGCGGCCGGCGAAATATTCGGCCAGGAACGTCCAGCGGCCCGAGTGGGCCCCGAGCCCGTGGACGAGAAGGAGGACGGCCCTGGGCGAGGCCGCATCCGGCCGCGCGTCCCAGCGGCGGAAAAGAACGTCGGTTCCGTGGAGCCCGGTCATGGCCGGATTATAACAGACGACGCCCGGCCCGCGGAAGCGGCGAACGGGAGGCCTTGAACGTCCGGCCGATTCTCTGTATGATGAATGAAAGAATCCAAGTCCAGGAGGTCTGGTGGCTAGAGGCAGACGAACATTCAAGAGCGAGAAACGATCCAAAGAGCTGAAAAGGCTGAAGAAACAGGAAGAGAAGAGGCTGCGGCGCCAGGGCAAGGCAGGATCCTCGGAGGAGGAGCCCGAGCTCTTCTCGCCTGACGAAGCGCCGGCGGCCCCTCCCGGGGCCATCAAGCCCGACGAAGAAACTCCCTGAGAGCGCCCTCGAACGCGTTCCCTCATTCGCCCCCCCCGGCCCGGAGATCCCGTTCCGGGATTCCCATCCCGGGCCCGATGACCGGTCACGAGATGCCATGAAGGAATCGGTCCGCCCGCCCCTCTCCAGGCCCGGGCGGTTCCTGTTCATGCTGGCGATCGCGGCCGCCGCCGGCGGGGCGGGCGTCGAAAGGACCCTTTTCAGGGACATCCCCCCCGCCGATCCCGCGCGGCAGGTCGCGCGCAAGGTGCTCGATTCGCGTTTCCATTCCATGCGGGACGGTTTCTCCGCGTCGGACTGGACCGGTCTCGGCTACGCGGCCGCTTGGGACCGCGCCCGGCGCTATTTCCCGGATTCGACCTATCTCGTCAGGCCCGGGACCCATTTCATGGCCCACGGCTTCGACGCGGACGGGCGCCTGTTCATGGAGATCCACGAGTCAGCCTATCTCCGGCTTTGCGTCGAGAACCTGCGCACGTTCGCCCCGGGCTCGGTGGTCGGCGAATACGCCCGGATGCGCGCGGCCTCGGACGGGCTCGAGGCGGCCGGCTTCCGCGAGAAAGTCGGCCGCCTCGAACCCGCCTTCAGGGACGAAACGTCCCACCGCGAGCTGCGCGGCAGGCTCGGGGAGCGCGCCTATCTCCGCCTGCTGGCCGGGCTCCGCGAGGAGGACTATCACATGATCGCCGGCGGGCTCGTGCACGAGGGCATGCACGCCGGGATGGACGACGCGCTCGTCGCCCGGATCCAGGCCGAGTTCAAGGCCGGCCGGCGGCCCGTCCAGTGGGACGAGCTCAAGGCCTTCACGGCCGAGATCGGCTATCACGGGGCCTACGGACGCTGGGCCTCGGACGAGATCGAGCGGCTTTGGCGGGAGATCGCCGGCCTTCTCGGCGGGCTCGAGCGGCTCAGGGGCGGGCCCGCCCTGCGCCCCGGCCGGCCCCGGGCCCGCTTCGAAAGAACGCGGGCCCGAACCCTGGCCGGCGCCGCCCTCGTCCGGCTCAGGGTGCGCGAGGCCTGGCAGTCGGCCGGGCGCGCCCGGGACCTTTCCAGGGGCTTCCTCAGGGACTACGTCAAAGGAGATGTCCCCGCGGACCTCGATGACCTGCTCGGGCGTCTCGATCGCGATACGACAGGACATGTCGCCGCCCTGAAGACGGCCATCGGGGCGACCGAGCTCCGCCTTCGCTCGCTCGAGGAGATCCTGGCGGGCTGGGACGCCTGGGCGGCGGGCCGCCGTCCTTTCCCGCCTCCGGTCACGGACTCGAGGGCCATCACGGACGGGGCCGGCGGCAGCCGCTGGCCGGAGCCGCCCGGGGCCGCGGCGTCGGCCCTCATGAGGAGAGCGGCTCAGGAGCTCGAGAAGGAACGGCGTTCTTCGTGAGCAGGCCCTCCGTCCCCCACCTCCTCTCGGCGGACAGATAGCGCACCGGCTTCTTCGGGGGGACGAACGACATGGCCCGCTCGGCGAAGGCCGCGATGGACAGGGCCGGATTGACCCCGAGGTTCTCCGGGATCTGGGCACCGTCGCAGACGATCATGTCCGCGTATCCCTTGACCCGGTTCCGCTCGTCGATGACGCCTTCCTCCGGCGTCGGGCCGAACGAACAGCCGCCCAGGATGTGGGCCGTGATGGGCGCGTTCATCGTGACCTCGCTGACGACGTTGGCGGCGACGCCGCCGATCCGGCGGGCCAGCCTGCGGCCGAAATCGTTCCCGGCCGGCAGCCAAGTCGGGCTGCGGCGGTCCGAGCCCCGCTCGGCGGCCAGAACCCGGACCAAGGGGAAGAACCGGGGCCGCCGCGTCGTCAAGCGGAAATCATTGTCGATCGTCTGCATGACCAGGAGAATGATGGTCTCCTGGGCCCAGCCCCAAGGCTTGCGCATTCGCAGGTGGCGCAGGGGGTGGCGGATCTCGTTCGCCAGCCAGCGGACGAGGCGGGGCGTTCTCCGGCCCCCGTCGGTCAGGGCGGCCACGAGCGCGACCATGGCGTCATGGCCCCGTCCGAACCGGACCGGCTCGAGGTGTGTATCGTCGTCGGGGTGGACGCTCGAGGTGATGGCGACCCCGCGGCTGTAGTCGGCCCCGGCCGCGAGCGACCGCACCCCGAGCAGGGTCTCGCTGTTGGTCCGGGCGTAACGCCCGAGATGTTCGGACAGCCCGGGCAGCCGGCCTCGCCGCTTCAGGTCGAGAAGGAGCTTGTTGGTGCCGAGCGTTCCGGCCGCAAGGACAAGGCCCTTGGCCCGGAAGGCGAGGCCCCGACGCCCGCGCAGGAGGCCGGTCGTCTTCCTCGTTCGGACGCGGTAGCCCTCGCTCCCGCCCGGGCCGAGGGGCTCGATGTCGACGACCCTGTTCTCGGCGAAGATCCGGGCCCCGAACTTCTCGGCGAAATAGAGGTAATTCTTGTCCAGGCTGTTCTTGGCGTCCTTGCGGCAGCCGGTCATGCACTCGCCGCAGAGCTCGCAGCCGACGCGGTCCGGCCCTTCCCCGTCGAAATAGGGGTCCGCGGCCGGCTGCCCTTCCTTCCCGAAATAGACAGCGACGTTCGTCAGACGGTAACTCCCCTCGCGCCCGACCTCGGCCGCGATCTCCCGCATCAGGACGTCTTGGGGCGTCTCGACCGGATTGGGGGAGACGCCCAGCATCTTGCCGGCCAAGTCATAATACGGGAGAAGCTCGGTTTGACCGCCGAGCCTGCGCA
>DSDX01000097.1 GCA_011048485.1 Candidatus Aminicenantota bacterium
GACCTCGTCCCTCGTCCGGCTCTTCTCGCCGAGCCAAGTCCGGGCGGCCAGGAGACTGCGGAAGAAAGCGGCCAGGCGCCCGACGATGACCTCGGACCGCTCGCCCTCGGCGAAGAGGTCGTTGATGACGGCGGCCCCCCGGGCGAAGTCGGCTGCGGCCAGGGCGTCGTCGAGATCGTAGGCCTGGTAGGCGCGCTGCCCGGCCGTGGCCTGGTCGACGTCCGCCTCGTCGATCCCCTTTTTGTCGCCGACGTAGACGGCCAGCTTGGCGACCTCGTTCATCATCAGACGCAGGTCCTGGCCGATCAGCTCGAAGAGGCGCTTCCGGGCCCCTTCGGTCAGCGTCTTGCCCAGGGAACGAGCCTTCGCGTCGGCCCGCTGCATCAGGCGGTACTCGGTCAGCCGCTTCATCTCGGTGATCGATAGGGCCGTTTTCGGCAGGGACTGGAAGAACCGAACGATCGGGTCGTCCCGCCGATAGCGTCCCGCCCGGAGGACGACGACGACCGTCCGCAACGGCGGATCGGCGAAATACCCCCGCAGGATCTTCTGGTCCAGGGAGGAAAGATACTTCGTTCCCTTCCCTTCCTCGCCCGCCGCTCTCCTCGCCGCGCCCCTGTCCCCGCCCGTCTTGCGCTCGGGGACGCGGACGACGATCGCCCGCCAGGGCTCGAACAGGAAGGGCGCGGTCCGGGCGGTGTCCACGATGTCCCGCCACTTGGTCTCGTCGAGGTCCATGCGGGCGAGGCGGAACTCGCCCCCGGACGGGTCCGCGAGGGCCGCCGCGAGCTCCTCGACGAACTCCTCAGCCAGAAATTCCTCCTCGCCGAAGAAGAAATAGCCGGGGAGGAGCGTCTCCCGGCGCAGCCCGCCGCCGGGGGGCCCGCCCATCCTAGAAACCCTCCAGGATGCTGACCACGAGGCTTCGGGCGAACCTCTCGGCGATCTTGTCGAGGGCCTCGGTCTGGACGGACTCGAAGCTCGACCCGGTCGGGACGTCGTACTCCTGCTGGTAGACGAACGACGGGTTCGAGAACAGGGGCTTGGCCGAGGACCCGTCCTTCAGGGTGATCCTGGCCGTCACGGTGATGTTGTACTTGTCGGCCTGGTTCGAATCGCCGAAGCCGATGGGATTGGCCAGGAAGCTCGTGATCTCCCCTTCGAGCACGGCGTCGGCCGAGTCCGGGTCGGGGCTCAGGGCGACCTTGCCGCGCGAGACGAGCTCGTTGATCACGGCCCGGGTGAGCTTGACGTCGAGCTCGAAGCGCGTCGTCGCGTTCTTGAACATGGGCACGCTCATCGTCCTGATGTGGGGCGGGAGCGAGGACCCGGTGCCGCGCAGCCGGTAGCCGCAGCCCGCCGGGGCGGCCGCCAGGGCGAGGGCGAGGGCGGCGGCGGCGAGCGCGGAGGCGCCCTGGGCGGGGCGTTCCGGGCGGTCGTTCGTTCTCGTCATGTCCGCTTGGCTCCGCGGCCGGGCCGGCCTCAGGTCACGATGCTGACCAGCTTGTTCCTCACCGAGATGACCTTCCGCGGCGTCTTGCCGCCGAGGGCCGCCCTGATCTTGGGCCGGGCCAGGGCCGCGGCCTCGAGCTCGGCCTCGGGCGAGTCGGCCTCGGCTTCGAACCTGTCCCGGACCTTGCCGTCGACCTGGACGACGACGGTGACCGTCTCCTCGCGGGCCAGCCCGGCGTCGTAGGCGGGCCAGGGCGACTGCATCAGGAGCCCCCGGTGGCCGGTCTTTTCCCAGAGCTCTTCGGCGATATGGGGCGCGAATGGAGAGAGCAGGCGGACGATGGACTCGAGGGCCAGCCGCAGCGCGGCCCGGCCTTCGGGGCTCGAGCGAAGCTCGTCCCGGTCCTTCTTGGCCAGGTTGTAGAGCTCCATGATCGAGCTGACGGCCGTGTTGAGGTGGAAGCGGACGCCGATGTCCTCGGTCACCTTGCGGATGGTCTGGTGCGTCTTGCGGACGATCGGCACGGCCGGCCCTCGGGCGGGGGCGGGTCCGGCCGACGCGGAGCCGGCGGCGAAGAGGTCGAGGTTCTCGTGGACGATCGTCCAGACCCGGACGAGGAAGCGGTAGCATCCCTCCAGGCCCTCCTCGGCCCAGGCGAACTCCTTGTCGGGGGGCGAGGCGAACAGGATGAACAGGCGCAGGGCGTCGGCGCCGTAGCGCTCCAGGATCTCGTCGGGATCGACGATGTTGCCCCGGGACTTGGACATGGCCGAACCGTCCTTGGTCACCATGCCCTGGGCCAGGTAGTGGGGGAAGGGCTCCGAGACCTCCGTCAGCCCGAAATCGCGGAGGACCTTGGTGAAGAAGCGGGCGTAGATGAGGTGCAGGATGGCGTGCTCGACGCCGCCGATGTAGAGGTCGACGGGGAGCCAGGCCTCGGCGTCCTCGGGCCGGAAGGGAAGCTCCGTCTCGCGCGGCGAGCAGTAGCGGAAGAAGTACCAGGACGAATCGACGAAGGTGTCCATGGTGTCCGTCTCGCGGCGGGCCGGCCCCTGGCACTTGGGGCAGGTCGTCTCGACGAAGCTGGCGTGGCGCGCGAGCGGCGAGCCCTCCTCGCCCGTGAGCTTGACGTCGAACGGCAGCTCGACGGGCAGGTCCGCGTCGGGCACGCCGACGACGCCGCAGCGGTCGCAGTAGACGACGGGGATGGGCGTGCCCCAGTAGCGCTGGCGCGAGATGCCCCAGTCGCGCAGCCGGAAGACCGTGCTGCGGCGGCCGAAACCCTTGTCCTCGGCGTGCTTGCCCATGGCCTCCATGGCCCGGTCCGAGGCCAGCCCGTCGAAGGGGCCCGAATTGACCAGGACGCCGGGCTCCTCGTAGACCTCGGCCGGTTCGGCGTCGAAGCGCCCGCCGGCCCTGTCGGGGGGGGCGATGACGGTGCGGACGGGGATGCCGTAAGACTTGGCGAAATCGAGATCGCGAGCGTCGTGGGCCGGCACGCCCATGATGGCGCCCGTGCCGTAGTCCATGAGGACGTAGTTGGCGATCCAGACCGGGACGCGCTCGCCGGTGAAGGGGTTGACCGCCTTCTTGCCGGTGTCGACGCCGTCCTTCTCCGTCTCGCCCACGTCCCGGCGCCGCCGCATCTCGGCGACCGTCCGGTCGACCCAGGCCCCGAGCTCCTTGGCTTTCGGACCGGCGACGAGCTCGGGGACGATCGGGTGCTCGGCCGAGACGACCAGGAAGGTCGCCCCGTAGATGGTGTCGATGCGGGTCGTGAAGACCTCGATCGTTTGCGAGGTCCCGTCGAGGGCGAATTGGACGTGCGCGCCCGCGCTCCGCCCGATCCAGTTCTTCTGCATCTGGAGGACGTGCTCGGGCCACTTCCGGAGCTCGGCGTGGCCGGAGAGGAGCTCCTCGGCGTAGTCCGTGATCTTGAGGAACCACTGCTCCATCTTCTTCTGGGTCACGGGCGTTTCGCAGCGCCAGCAGCCGCCGCCGACGACCTGCTCGTTGGCCAGGACCGTCCGGCACTGGGCGCACCAGTTGACCCAGCTGTCCTTGCGGTAGGCCAGGCCGCGCTCGAGCATGCGCAGGAAGATCCACTGGTTCCACTTGTAGTAGTCGGGCAGGCAGGTGTTGACCTCGCGGTCCCAGTCGTAGCTGATGCCCAGGCGCTTGAGCTGCTGCCGCATGTGGGCCACGTTGTCGAGGGTCCAGGTCTGGGGATGGGTGCCGTGCTTGATGGCGGCGTTCTCGGCCGGCATGCCCAGGGCGTCCCAGCCGATGGGATGGAGGACCGCGGCGCCGGCCATGCGCTTCTGGCGGGAGATGACGTCGCCGATCGAATAGTTGCGGACGTGGCCCATGTGGATGCGGCCGGACGGATAGGGGTACATCTCGAGC
The DNA here is from genome assembly GCA_011048485.1 of Candidatus Aminicenantota bacterium. Classification (GTDB taxonomy): domain Bacteria; phylum Acidobacteriota; class Aminicenantia; order Aminicenantales; family Saccharicenantaceae; genus RBG-16-66-30. The sequence goes on from DSDX01000097.1 coordinate 3,860, forward strand.
AGGTAGAACTTCGGGCGGGAGGGGTCCGCGACGGCCTCGAAGGCCCGGCTCTCCTCCCAAGCGCTCTGCCACTTGGACTCGATCGCGGCGAAGTCGTAGGTCTCGCTCATGGTCCTAGATCCCTCAGAAGAACGGCTTTTCATCTTAGAGTCATTGCCCCGCGAAGTCAAGAAACCGGGGGGCCTCGGGGGCGCAGCGAAGCCCCCCGGAGAGGGTCAGATCTACTTTTTTCGAAAAAAAGTAGATCTGACCCTCTCCGGATCGGCCTTCTCCAGGAACACCCCTGCGCTCAGTGGCCAAATCTCCGCAATGCTCGCTCTGACGACCCCCTCGGCCCTAGCTAAACAGGGAAGCGGACCGCGGGACAGAAAGGGGGCCATGGCATTCGCGAAGATGGACGGGTATACTGAGGGGCGAAAAGCGGCATGGACATACTCGAGATCAAGGACATCTCGGCCGGATATGACGCGGGCTTCGTCATCCGCGGCATCACGCTCGCCGTCGAGCCGGGGGAGTTCGTCGCCGTCCTGGGCCGGAACGGCTCGGGCAAGAGCACGCTGATCAAGGCCGTCCAGGGCCTGCTCCCCAACGTCGCGGGCGTGGTCCGCTGCGGCGGCGAGGACGCCTTCCGCCTGGGGCCGCGGCGTCTGGCCGCGATGATGGCCTATGTCCCCCAGCTGGCCGAACCCGTCTTCGAGTACTCGGCCGAGGAGATCGTCCTCATGGGGCGTTTCGCCAGGCAGGGCCGGCTGGAGAAAGCGTCCGCCGGGGACGAGGCCGCCGTGACCGGAGCCATGCGGCTGACCGAGGTCGAGGGCTTGCGGGGGAAGAGGCTGTCGCAGTTGAGCGGCGGCGAGCGCCAGAGGGTCTTCATCGCCCGGGCCCTGGCCCAGGACGCGCCCCTGCTCCTCCTCGACGAGCCGAGCAGCCACCTCGACATCGCCTACCAGGCCGAGATCTACGGCATCCTCGAGGGACTTCAGCGGGACAGGGGCAAGGCCGTCGTCGTGGCCGAGCACAACATCAACCTGGCCGCGGCCTACGCGGAGCGGCTGATCTTCCTCAAGGACGGGGCCGTGGCGGCCGCGGGAACGCCGGACGAGACGGTCACGGCGGCGAACATCCGGGC
>DSDX01000071.1 GCA_011048485.1 Candidatus Aminicenantota bacterium
GGGTTCCTTATCGCCCTGGCTTGTGACATCTTCGTCATGGCCCCGGGAACCAGCACCGGATCGGCCCACCCGGTCGGGGTCTCGCTCACGGGCCAGGCCATGGACAAGACGATGGAGGAGAAGGTCACCCACGACGCCGCGGCCTACGTCCGCTCGATCGCCGAGAAGCGCGGTCGAAACGTGCGCATGGCCGAGGACGCCGTCCGCCTGAGCCTGTCCTTCACCGAAAAGGAGGCTCTCGAGGGCGGCCTCATCGATCTCATCGCCGCGTCGGAGGAGGAGATCATCGCCCGGCTCGACGGCCGGACCATCGAGCGTTTCGAGGGCACGAAGCAGCCTCTCGCCCTGGCCGGCAGAACGGTCATCGACCTGCCCATGACCGCCCGCCAGCGGTTCCTCCTGACGATCGCGAATCCCAACCTCGCCTATATCCTGCTCATGATCGGGTTCCTGGGCCTTTACTTCGAGTTCTCCCATCCCGGGGCCATCCTGCCCGGCGTCCTGGGGGGCATCTCGCTCCTGCTAGCCATCTTCGCCTTCCAGATCCTGCCCATCAACTACGTCGGCCTGGGTCTCATCCTGCTCGCCCTCATCCTCTTCATCCTCGAGATCAAGGTCCAGAGCTTCGGCATGCTGGCCGTCGGAGGGATCGCCGCCATGATCATCGGTTCGCTTATGCTCATCAAGTCCCCCATCTCCGAGCTCCGGCCCAGCCTGGGCTTCATCTTGCCGGTCGTCCTGGGCGTTGCCGCGCTCGTCCTCTTCCTTTTGACGCTCGTGGTCAAGGCCCACGCCCGCCGCTCCTCGACGGGGCGCGAGGGCATGGTCGGCGAGATCGGCACGGCCAGGACCGACCTCTCCCCCGCCGGCAGGGTCTTCGTCCACGGCGAGCTCTGGGTGGCCGAGTCGGCGGAGCCCATCCGGGCCGGTGAGAGGGTCAAGGTCCTCGAGGTCCTCGAGGGATTGAAGATACGGGTCGGCAAGGCCTAAACATCCAGACAAGGAGGGAATCGTGATCACCTATCCGATCATCATCGTCGGCATCATCGTCCTCTACATCCTCAATTCGATCAAGGTCCTGAGGGAATACGAGCGGGGCGTCATCTTCCGGCTCGGCCGGGTCCTGCCTCAGCCCAAGGGTCCGGGCATCGTCCTGGTCTTCGCCCCCATCGACCGGATGGTCCGGGTCAGCCTGCGCATCATCACCATGGATGTCCCGCCGCAGGACGTCATCACCAAAGACAACGTCACGGTCAAGGTCAACGCCGTCCTCTACTTCCGGGTCATGAACCCGCTCAAGTGCGTCATCGAGGTCCAGGACTATCTCTACGCCACGTCCCAGCTGGCCCAGACGACCCTGCGCAGCGTCCTCGGCCAGGTCCCCCTCGACGACCTCCTCTCCGAGCGGGAGAAGCTCAACGCGCAGCTTCAAGAGATCATCGACCTGCACACGGACCCCTGGGGCATCAAGGTCCAGCTCGTCGAGATGAAGCAGGTCGACCTGCCCGAGAACATGCAACGGGCCATCGCCAAGCAGGCCGAGGCCGAGCGGGAGCGCCGGGCCAAGGTCATCCACGCCGACGGCGAGTTCCAGGCCGCCGACAAGCTGACCCAGGCCGCAAATATCATTTCCACGAATCCGCAGGCGCTGCAGCTCCGCTTCCTCGGCACCCTGACCGAGATCGCTACGGAGAAGAACTCGACCATCATCTTCCCCCTGCCCCTTGAGCTTTTCAAGGCCTTCACCTATGATAAGGCCCAGGAGAAGAAGCAGAGTTGATGAAGAACAAGGACTTCCGCGAGATCCAGGTCTCAAGCAGCCTGCTCGTCGTCATCTTCCTAGGCGTTCTCGCCTTGGGCGTGTTCATCTTCCTGCTCGGCGTCTCGGTCGGCAAGAAGCAGTCCGCCCTCTCAGCTCCCACCCGGATCGTCACCCAGCAGATCGCCGAGCCCGTCAAGGAGCCGCCCCCCGTGAAGACGACAGCCGCCGAGGCGGCCTCCGAGACCCAGACGGCGGACCCGAAGACGACCGCGGCCAAGCCCCAGCCCAAGGAGACGTCGACCCCGCCGGCGGCGCCGCCGAAGGCCGCCGCAACGAAGTCGAACGCGCCCGCCCGGCGCGGCCTCTACTACGTCCAGGTCCTCGCTGTCACCGACAGGGCCCAGGCCCAGGCCGCCGCGGACCGGTACAGAAGACAAGGGTACACGGTCATCATCGTCGACCCGCCCCCCGGCGAGGCCAACTACAAGGTCCGGCTGGGGGGATACGCCTCGAGGGACCGGGCCAACGAACTCCGGACCAAGTTGAACGCCGAGGCCGGCGGGAAGACGGATTTCTGGATTGTTCAGTATTGAGGCCCGCCGCCCCAGGCCCAACGAGACCACGAAGGATGCGAACGCCATGACCCCTACCGACCCCCTATCGACCGAAGTCCGGGCCCGGATCAACGGCCTCTTCGCCAAGATCGAAGAGGTTCGAGGTTTTCTTTGACCTCGACGCCAAGAACGCCGAGATCGAGTCGATCAATGGACGTCTGGCCTCGCCCGAGATCTGGCGCGACCAGAAGGCCTCCCAAGCCCTGCAGCAGAGGAAGAAGCTCCTCGACAAGGACCTGCGCTACTTCAAGCGCATTCTGGCCCTCAAGGAGGAGCTTGAGGTCCTGATCGAGCTCGCGGCCGAGGGCGAGAGCGTCGAGGCGGAGTTCGAGGCCTCCGTCGCCCGGCTCGAGAAGGACCTTGAGGAGGCCGAGTTGCGGGCGCTGTTCTCCGAAGAGGACGATGCCCGCAACGCCATCATGACGATCCATCCCGGGGCCGGCGGCACGGAATCCCAGGATTGGGCCGAAATGCTCCTGCGCATGTACCTGCGCTACGCTGAGCGGGTGGGCTTCGAGGCCGAGGTCCTGGACCATCAGCCCGGCGAAGAGGCGGGCCTCAAGAGCGCCACCGTCCGCTTCGAGGGCGATTTCGCTTTCGGTGAGCTGAGCCAGGAAACGGGCGTCCACCGGCTCGTCCGCATCTCGCCGTTCGACGCCGCCAAGCGGCGGCACACCTCCTTCGCGGCGGTCTTCGTCTACCCGGATATCGATGAGGATATCGCCGTCGACATCAACCCCGACGATATCCGCGTCGACACCTATCGCGCTTCGGGGGCGGGCGGCCAGCACGTCAACAGGACGGATTCGGCCGTCCGTATCACCCACCTGCCGACGGGCATCGTCGTCCAATGCCAGAACGAGCGCTCGCAGCACAAGAACAAGGCCATGGCCCTCAAGATCCTCAAAGCCCGTATCTACGAGCTCGAAAAGACGAAACAGAACGCCAAGCTGGAGAAGCTCGAGGACGCCAAGTCCGATATCGCCTGGGGCAACCAGATCCGATCCTACGTGCTTCACCCCTACCGGATGATCAAGGACCTGCGCACCCGCGTCGAGACCGGCGATACCGACCGTGTTCTCGACGGCGATCTGGACGCGTTCATCAGGGCGACCCTCGTCCTCCGGAAAAAGGCGGCCCAGACCGCCCCTCAATAGAGCACGTTGGCCTCGCCGAAACGGTCAATGATCTTGCGGACCTCGAGAAGGAGAAGATCGCGCCGGGCCATGACGGCCCCGATCTCGGTGTCCGACAGCAGCCCTTCCAGGGCCTTCCGGACGGCCGGCTCGCTCAGGGCGGCCGTCCTGTCGACGAGGCCCCGAGGCAGTCGGCGCATGAGCTCGTCCGGAGGCACGTTCTTGTCCGAGAATGGGATCCCCTCGACAAAGCTCTGGCCGACCCTGAAGGTCCGCGAGTGGTCGATGAGGATCGTCCGGAAGTCCCTGGTCACGAGGACGTTCCCCGTATGCCGGTCCTCGTTGCCGATGAGGTTGTCGAAGAATTGGGCGATGTAGCCGGCGTCCTTCCAGGCCTCCGAGCCTAACGCATCCCGCTTGGCCGCTTTTCGGTTCAAATCCCGAAGGAGGGCCGTCCCGTCGATCCAGAGCTGGCAAGAGCCGGGGCGCCCCGCCCGGGCCTTCTCGACCGTCGGCGGGACCATGCCGACGCCCAGGAGCTTGTCCATGATGTAGGCCGCGATCTCGTAGCGCCAGCCCTCCAGGTAGCCGCCGCGGACGCCCATAGCGTCCTTCCAGATGGCTCTCCGCACGACCTTGCCCTGCCTGAGGGTGAGCCGCCAGGGCTCGGTCACGCCCTGCTCGAACGCCATCTGTTCCTGTTTGACGATCTCAGCCTGGCGAAGAAAGGTCTCCCAATCGGGCCGTTGGGCCAGCTCCCTGGCCGTAAATTGGGCCAACCCCTGGCCGGAGACCAACGCGAAGGCGAGGACAACGCGGAGCGTGCTTCGGATCCTCATACCCTTCCCCTTCGGCCTCAACCTAGCGGAGGCCGGCCCGAAAGTCAAGCGCGTCCTTGAACTTTGGCCTTCGAAGCGGTAGGATGGGTCTTCGCTCACGGAGACGACGCCGGAGGGACCTTCGCCGGCGCACGGACGCTCTGAGGTTGAACCCATGACACAAGACGGACCAAAGATCCCGAACGGCAAGACGCCTCCCGGCGGCCAGGAGTTCCTGCCCCCCGTCGAGTTCAGCTCCATTGTCCTGCTCCTTTACTTCCCCGCCCTCGTCCAGCTCGGCCTCGTGGATGACCCGGCGACGGGCGGGCGGCAGACGAACCTCGAACTGGCCAAGCGGAACATCGACCTGCTCGACCTCCTGCGAGATAGGACGAAGGGCAACCTCGAGCCCGAGGAGCAGACCTTCATCGACGGCGCCCTCGACCAGCTCAAGCTGGCCTATCTCGAGAAGGCCGATATCCTAAAGATGTGAGCCGATGGTCGTCTACCGTGGCCTCGACGATCCCCGCCTGAGGCCGAGGCCGGCCGCCGTGGCCTTGGGCAATTTCGACGGCCTCCACCTCGGGCACCGGCGCATCCTCGACCGGCTCTGCCGCCTGTCCGCGAAGCGCGGTCTTCGTTCCCTCGTCCTGA
>DSDX01000231.1 GCA_011048485.1 Candidatus Aminicenantota bacterium
ATCCTGAAGGAGAGACCCCAGTCCATCACGGAACAGAGGGCCGAGATCCCCCCGACGATCGAACAGGTCGTGTTCCGGGCCCTCGAGAAGGATCCGGACAAGCGTTATCAGAAGATCGACGAACTCATTGACGATCTCAAATCCATCTCCGCGGGGATCGTCCCGGAGGAGATCAGGGTAAGGCTGAGGAAGGAGAAGCTTCGCCGCCGCAGAAAGGCGATCCTCTATGCCGGGGCCGCCGGCCTGGTCATCCTGGCGGCGGTTTTGGTCCTGACCTTTTTCCCCGGCCCGGCCGAGGCCATCGACTCTATTGCGGTCCTGCCTTTCGAAAACCTCACGGGAAATGCGGACCAGGAATATTTCGTGGACGGCGTGACCGATGAGCTGATCGGGCAACTGGGCCAGATCAGCGGGCTGCGGCGGGTTATTTCCCGCACAACGATGATACGGTATAAGGATGCCGAAAAATCCCTGCCGGAAATCGCTCAGGAGCTGAACGTGGATGCTATATTAGAGGGGGCGGTCTATCAGATCGGTGAAAACATAAGCATCAAGCTGCAGCTGTTCGATGCGCTCCCCGAGGAAAGAAGCCTCTGGACGACCAGGTACGATCGGCCGAAAACCGATGTTTTAGTGATGTGCAATGAAATAGCGAGCGCCATTGCCGATAATATAAGGATCCCGTTGACAGTTGATGAAACGTCACGTTTTGCCGGCGCCCGCCAGGTCAATACGGAGGCTTATGAGGCCTATCTCAAAGGGATGTTGGGGCTTATGCGATTAAACCCGGAGGATATCGAAACGGGAAGGCACTACCTCGAAATAGCTTTAGAGAAGGATCCGGATTTTGCGCTGGCTCATGCAGGGATCGCCAATTATTGGTGTTTACAGCAGGTCATGGGATCATTGCCGCCCAGTGAAACGACACCCCTGTTCAGAGCTGCCACCCAAAGAGCCGTGGACCTGGATCCGACACTGGCGGAGGTCCAGTACGTCGACGCTTTCGTCAAGTGGTTCAGTTGGGACTGGAGCGGCGCGGAGGAGGCGTTCAAACGAGCCATTGAGATCAACCCCAACTATCCTGAAGCCCGGGCGCAGTATTCTCAACTGTTAGCTATTCTGAAGCGTCCGGAAGAAGCCATCGTGCAGGCTCAGAAGGCTGTTGAACTGGATCCTTTCAATCCTGTCATCGCGGGGCTCTATGGAAGCACCTTCTCTATGGTTGGGCGGTATGATGAGGGTATGGCCATGGCCCACAAAGAGCTCAGGATGTCTCCGAACAGTTCACTGGGGCGCCAGATCCTCTGGTGGGGACATCACTATAAAGGGGAGTATGATCAGGCCTATGAAGGCGCCAAGGCGTATTTTACGGCCATGGGTTTGGCTCCGATCGTACAAATCATGGAACCGGGATATGAATCCGGCGGCTATTTTGGAGCCATGAGAGATGCCGCTGAGGCCATGGCATCTGCGGCGCAGGGGCAATATATCCAGCCATATTGGCTTGCTATTCTGTTCGCCATCGCCGGGGAAAACGAAAAATGCCTCGACTGGCTGGAAAAAGGATATGAGATAAAAGACCCGATGCATGCCTATTTTACGGAATTGGAGTTGAGAAATTTAGTCCATGATGGACCGCGTTATCAGGAGCTGCTGCGCAAGATGAATCTGCCGATGGGGAAATGATACAAGATCATCTGATTCACTCTGCGTTTGCCGAGTGATTTTTTTCCCAAAGAACCAACCCAAAGAAGATGCGCCTCGCGGCCGAAACCAGTCAATGTGGGCATTCCCATGCAACCATCGCTCTGCAGGGCCGCGCGGTCAGCCAGTACGGCCCTTAGGCAGGCAGGAACGTCAAGGTGGATCGCGGTTGGGTGGAGACGAGCTTGAGAAAGAGGATCCTTTTGCATAGTCTCGGGCTTCTCAAGTTCTCCCTGTGATATACCTTGACTGGCGAATAACGGGGTGATATTTTCCGTCTAACCGGACAGGCAGAAGGAGGTGTCTGTGCGATGCCCGAAATGCCACTCCGAGAACAACGAGGGATCGCGGTTCTGCAGCAACTGCGCGGCGCCGCTGGGCCCAGGAGCCGGGGCGGGCCCGGACGCGGCGTCGCTGACCAAGACCCTCGAGACACCAGTTCGCGTCCTTAAAACGGGCACCCTCATCGCCGGCAAGTACCGGATCGTCGAGGAGGTCGGGGCCGGGGGCATGGGGGTTGTCTACAAGGCCGAGGACCTCAAGCTCAAGCGGCCGGTGGCCCTGAAGTTCCTGCCGCCGCACCTCATGGACGCGCCGGAACTGAAAGAGCGCTTTCTCGTCGAGGCTCAGGCGGCCGCGGCCCTCAACCACCCGAACATCTGCGTCATCCACGAGGTCGGCGAGTCCGAGGGTCGTTCCTACATCGCCATGGAGTATGTGGAGGGCGAGACGCTGCGGGACAGGGTCCGGAAAGGGCCGCTCGAGCCCGGAGAAGCAGTCGGCCTCGTCGACCAGGTCGCGGCCGGGCTGGGGGAAGCCCATGGCAAGGGCATCATCCACCGGGACGTCAAGAGCGCCAACATCATGGTCACGGCCAAGGGCCGGGCCAAGGTGATGGACTTCGGCCTGGCCAAGCTCCGGGGCGGCTCGTCGCTGACGATGAGTCAGACGACCGTGGGCACGGTGGCCTATATGTCGCCGGAGCAGGCCCGGGGCGAGAAGCTCGACCAGCGCACGGACATCTGGTCGCTGGGGGTGGTCCTTTACGAACTGCTCGCGGGCAAGCTTCCCTTCCACGGCGACCACGACCAGACCTTGATCTACTCGATCCTCCAGAAGGAACCCGAGTCGCTGGTCAAGGTGCGCCCGTCGGTTGCCCCCGAGCTGGAGCACATCGTCTTCCAGGCCCTGACCAAGAAGGCGTCCGATCGCTACCGGACCATGGAGGAGCTCCGGGAGGACTTGGCGGCTGTAGCCGAAGGCCTCAAGCCCCTTAAAGCCAAACCCCGGGCGGCCGCGATCAAGCTGGCCGTCCTGCCGTTCGTTAACCTGACCGGCGACCCGGATCAGGAGTACCTGAGCGACGGCCTGACCCAGGAGATGATCACGCTCCTGGGGCGCCTCCATCCCGAGAGTCTGGGCGTCATCGCCCGGACCTCCGTCATGCGGTACAAGAAGACCGACACACCCATCGACCAGATCGGCCGGGAGCTCGGCGTGGAATATATCCTGGAGGGGAGCGCCCGCCGGGAGGGGAGCCGGGTCCGGGTCTCGGCCGACCTCATCCAGGTCCGGGAGCAGACCCAGCTCTGGGGCGACGCCTTCGAGCGGGAGATGGCGGGCATCCTAGCCCTGCAGAACGATGTGGCCCGGAATATCGCCAAGGCCCTGGCCCTCAAGCTCCTGCCTTCCGAGCAGGCCAGCCTGGCCCAGGCCCGCCCCGTCAATCCCGAGGCCCACGAGGCCTACCTCAGAGGCTCCTTCCACTGGATGAGAACAACGCCCGGGGATGTCGACATCGCCGAGAAATACTTCGACGCGGCCCTCGAGAAGGATCCCTCCTACGCGCCGGCCTACGCCGGTCGCGCCTGGGTCTGGCTCGTCCGCAACCAGTTCGGTCTCGCGCCGCCCGAGGAAGCGGGGCCGAAGGCCAGGGCCGCGGCGCTACGGGCCATCGAGCTCGACGAGAATTACGCCGGCGCCCACGAGGCATTGGCTTCGGTCAGGACATGGATGGACTGGGATTGGCACGGCGCCCGGGAATCCTGGCGGCGGACCCTCGAGCTCAATCCCAACGTCGCGAGCGCGCAGGGGTGGTACGCGCATTTCCTGATGATCATGGGGCACGGCGAAGAGGCCCTGATCCACAGCGAACGGGCCGTCGTCCTCGATCCTTTCAATCCGCTGGCCCGCTGCGCGCATGCGTTCGTCCTGTATTCTCGGCGGCGCTACGGCGAGGCCCTCGCGGAGGCCCGGGAAGCCCAGCGTATTCAACCGGACTTCCCCATCGCCTTGAACGCCCTCTGGTGGATCATGCACGAAGAGAAGGGGATGGAGAAAGAGGCCTTCGAGGCCGCTAAGGCCACGATGACAGCTATCCATCAAGATCCGAGAATCGGCGCCGCGCTCGATGACGGTTATGCCCAGGGAGGATACGCCGAAGCGATGAAGCGCGGGGCCGAGTTCCTGGTCGCCCGCCTTCCCGAGACCTACTGTATGCCGAGCGATATATTAGTTTGTTTCGCTATGGCCGGCGAGAAGGGCAAGGCCTTCGAGTGGCTCGAGAAAGGCTTCGAGGTCCATGATCCGGCGTTGCCGTACCTGGGGTACCCTTGTTTCGACGGCATTCGCCCCGATCCGCGCTTCCAGGACATCCTGCGCCGGATGGGCCTTCCGATGGATGAGAAGAAATAGGAGGAAGGCGGATCATGGAATGTCCGAACTGTCATGTAGAAAATAAAGACGACTCGAAGTTCTGTTGCAACTGCGCCGCTCCCTTGAGCGCGGCAGGCCTCGACGGCGCCTCGCTGACCCAGACCCTGGCGATCCCCCTCCCCGCCGTCTCGAAGGACGCTGTCATCGTGGGAAAGTTCCGGATCGTCGGGGAGCTTGGCCGGGGGGGGATGGGGATCGTCTACAAGGCCGATGACGTCCGGCTCAAGCGGACCGTGGCCCTCAAGTTCCTGCCGCCGCATCTGGCCGACTTGGCCGATCTCAAGGACCGGTTCCTTGTCGAGGCCCAGGCGGCCGCTGCCCTATCCCATCCGAACATCTGCGTCATCCACGAGATCGGGGAGGCCGAGGAGCGGCCCTTCATCGCCATGGAATATGTCGACGGCGAGACGCTCCGGGACAGGATCCGGAACAAAGCCCTGAGCTCTGAGGAAGCCCTGGCCATCGCGATCCAGGTCGCGGCGGGCCTCGGGGAGGCCCACGGCAAGGGCATCGTCCACCGCGACATCAAGAGCGCCAACATCATGGTCACCCCGAAG
>DSDX01000255.1 GCA_011048485.1 Candidatus Aminicenantota bacterium
GCCAGGTTGGCGGGGACCGGCGCCTCGCTCATCTTGCCGCTCTCGTCCTTCTCGAAGAGATAGGCCTTCCGCTCGACGATGTCGACGACGCCGGCGAAGTCCTTCTCCTCGCCGATCGGCAGCTCCACGGGCACGGCCTGGCGGCCGAAGAACTCCTGGACGGAGGCCAGGGCCCGGCCGAAGTGGGCGTTCTCGCGGTCCATCTTGTTGATGACGATGAGGCGGGGCAGACCGAACTCCTCGAGCATGCCCCAGACCTTCTCCGTCCCCACCTCGACACCGGCCACGGCGTCGACGAGGACGGCGGCGCCATCGACGGCGCGGAGGGCAGCCCGGGTGTCCCAGAGGAAGTTGCTGTAGCCGGGGGTGTCGATGACGTTGATCTTGTGGTCGCCCCATTCGACGAAGCAGGGCGTGGCGTTGATCGAGATCTGGCGCTCGATCTCGTCGGGGTCGTAGTCGGTGACCGTGTTGCCCTTGTCGACCTTGGTCAGGCGGGTCGTCGCCCCCGTGTCGAAGAGGAAGGCGGCCGCGAGCGAGGTCTTCCCGGACGAGCCGTGACCGACCAGGGCGATATTGCGCATGTTTTCGGCGGAATAGTCTTTCATCCTCGAGCCTCCTGGGAATCTCGGCGGAAACGAAGGCGTATTCTACCCAAAACGGGTCATTTTCTCAAGGGCCGTGGCCGAGGAAAATTTCCGCGCTGTCACTTGTCCGGCGGTGGGACGAGATCGGCCAACCAGATGTCGGCCCGCACCTCTTCCCAGGTGAAGTAGATGAACCGTCCGTCCGTCGCCAAGCCCAAGGTCCCGAGACGTCCGCGCCTGCCCTCCAGTGCGGTCTCGGGCCGCTCCTCGCCGCTTTCGAGGGACAGGCTCCAGATGTTGTTCAACCGGTCACCGAGCCCAATAAAATAGATCCGTTCCCCGTCGACCGACCACCGGGCCAGGCGTCCCTGGCCCTTGGTCAAACGCTCCAGCGGCCCGCCGGACGCGGGGACGCGCCAGATATGGCTCTCGCCGTCGCGTATCCACTCGAACGCCACCCATCGGCCGTCGGGCGACCAATCCGCATAGCCGGGCCAAGGGGCGTTCCCCCCTTCGGTCAGCCGCCGCTCCCGGCCGTCCTGAACAGAGACGACACCGAGGCCGTCCCCTTGTTTGACGATCACGTCGCCGGCCGGAGACCACGCCGGGTAGAAGCTCTCGGAGGTCCCGCTGGTCAATTGCCGGGCCGGCCCGCCGTCGAGAGGCATCATCCAGATCTCCCGATGCCCGGTTCTATTCGAGTAGAAGGCCACCTGGCGGCCGTCGGGCGACCAGCGCGGACCGGCGTCCACTCCCGGGTCGTTCGTGAGCTGTCGCAGGTCCCGTCCATCCGGCGACATCACATAGATATCCCAGTTCCCGGACCGGTCCGAGCTGACGAGGAGACGGCCGTCGCGGGAAATGTCGACGGACTCGTATTGCGTATCTTCATCCGTCAACTGGTCCGCATCCGCCCATGTCGCCGGACGACCCTCGAGCAGAGGGGCCCGAAAAACGTTGCGGACGATCAGCCCCTTTGTGTAGGCCAGCTTTCGGCCGTCCGCGCTCAACGAGGCATGCAGGATCTCGATCCCGGAGGTCACCTGCCGCCGGTCTCCCTGCGGCCGGCCGTCCGCGCCGAGCGAACGCTTCCAGAGGTCGCCCGCCCCGCTTCGATCCGACAGATAATACAGATCGCGGGAGTCCGGCGACCAGATAGGATTCCAATTGTTCTTAGATGCATCCTCCAGTTGAAGACTCACGCCGTCGGCGACGCGCAACAGCCAGAGCTCGCATGTTGCCGCGATCCGGCTCAACGACCGGTCATAGGCCAGCCAGCGTCCGTCCGGCGACCAGCTCATATGCCTGACGACGTTGCTTTTGGGATTCTTGGGAAGGCTCAGCTTCCGGGACGAGCGGTCGGCCAGCGTCAGGATCTCGATACAAGGCCTGGTCCGCTGCCCCGACACATGGGCCAGCCGGGCGCTGTCGGGGGACCATTCGGCCGGACCGACATCTGTTTCCGCTTCCCGGCACGGAGCGATCTTGCGAGCCGCTCCTCCGACCGCGGGCATGACGAAGTAGCCGCCGCCGTCGGCCGAGGAGTGGAAGACGATCCATCGGCCATCCGGCGACCATCTCGGGAAGCGCTCGTCGGCGGGGCTGTCGGCCGTCCGGTTGACGGCCTGGGAGCCGCCGAGGGGGGCGACCCAGATGTCCCACTGGCCGGCCTTGTCCGAATGATATGCGAGAGCGCTACCGTCGGGCGACCAGGTCGGATAATCCTCGACGGAAATGGTGGTGGTCACCTTGACCGCGTTGGCCAAGCGGGGAACAGCCGCATCTGCGGGCCGCCCTGCGTCGATCAGACGCGGGGCGTAGCGATAGATGAGCGCCGCAAGCCCCAAGACCAGGATGATCCCAAGAAGGGCCACGAGCGGATTCGACCTGATGAGCGCGAGTAGCCGGGGGTGGACGCCGTGATCCGGCGCAGCCACCTTGGTTCGCCAGGCGTCGATCTCGTCCCTGTAAGCGAAAACGCGGGCCCGGGCCGATCCGTCGAGCCGGTGGACCGGGAGTTCCAGCTCCCGTTCGTAGCGCTGGCAGGTCCGGACGTCGCGCTTGAGGTAATCGGCGATCTCCTTCCAGGAATCGAGGACCTGACGTTCAGTCATCGGGTCAACCCTCCCGGGGCCTGACACTGTCGCGCCCATATGCTACTCGAGGAGGGCGCCCCTGTAAAGCGGCGGTTTTGTCGTATCATGTCGTTCGCTGACGCCTCGTTCCGCTTGCCATCCATTCAAGGGAATCCTATCTATTCATTGTGGGGGCAGTGGATTCGATCCGAGACGGGGGTCGGATGATCTTAAGCGGTTCGTCGAAGGATCCCGTGGCGTGCGGTCCGCTGAGGGCCTTCCGGACGAAACATCTGATCTTTCGGGGGCGGGGGATCAGTTTTGGCGTATCCAACGGACTCCGGCGGGAGGCTCCGTGGAACTAAAATCTAAGGAAAAGGAGGATGACGAAAATGTTACGCAAGGTTGGGTTGGTGTTGTTGTGTCTGTTGGTCGTTTCGGCGGTGGACGCCTGGGCCCAGCAGGCCCGGATCACGGCCAGCGCCATGGATTCTAACGGGAACGTGTATGTGACGGGGTGGAATTCGTTGGTCCCCCCGTGTCTGGCCCAGACCATCAAGTACGACCCGTCCGGGAACGTCGTTTGGTCGCACGGCTATCGCGGCGATCCGGCGACGTCTGATTGTGAGAGCTGGGGGATCGCCCTGGATCCCTGGGGCAATGTGTATGTCGCGGGGTACATCATGGCGACGGGTGCCTACGATGGCTTTCTCATCAAATATCCCCACGATTACCAGCAGGGCGAGGTCCCGGAATGGGCCAGGACCTACGACGGCGGGTTCGGCTCCGATATTAATTGGTGCATCGCCGTCGATTCGGACGGCTTCATCTATGTGACGGGCTACAGCGTTCAGATCAACGCCGGGATCCAGAGCCAGGACATCATCACCATCAAGTACGACGGCCAAGGGAACGCGGTCTGGACGCGCCTCTACAATAGCCCGTCGAACTGCAATCAACAGGCTTTCGCCATCGCCGTCGACCCAACGAGAAAGAATGTCGTTGTGACCGGATCCAGCCGTGCCGTATCGTCCACTGTACCAACAGATATCATCACGATCATGTACGACGAGCAGGGGAATGAACTGTGGGTGCGCAACTATGACGGGCCGGGCCAAAACCAGGACAGGGGGACCTCGTTGGCCTTCGACGCCGACGGCAATGTCTATGTCACGGGATACAGCGCGGGGGAGAACCTGAGCCTCGATTTCGCCACCATCAAGTACGACACATCGGGGAACGAGCTGTGGGTCGCCCGCTACGACGGGCCTGCGGGGGGGAACGACCAGCCGGCCCCGCCCGTTACCTCAGCATCAGGCGCCACCTACAGCTATATCCAGAACAACCAGGGGATCATCGTCACCGAGGAGCTTCTGGACCCCATTCCGGCCCTCGAGTACCTCAAGGATCAGGTCATGGGGTTGGGCCTTAACCGCGGGCTCAAGAACAGCCTCAATGTCAAGCTGGATGTGTGCCTCGAATCTCTGCTCGCCGACAACGCCGATCTCCGGGAGAACGCGCATCATGTCCTCGGCGCATTCATCAATCACTGCGAGAGCCTCTACATGGAGGGCGTGCTGTCCGAGTACGACGCGGATTGGCTGACCTCAGTCGCCGGGCACATCATCCAGGGCATTCTCGGGAACGAGACCCGGGTCGTCTATGTCTCCGGGCAGAGCACGGGAGTGGGCACGAACGTGGACTTCGCGACCGTCAAGTACGACGCCGCCGACGGCCGCCCGATGTGGAGACTCCCCGGCCAACCGGGGACCACGCCCGGCCAAGCCGGACAACCCGCCGATATTGCGCTTCGTTACGACGGCGCGAGCCACTTTATCGATCGGGCCTGGGCCATGGCGATCGACCAGGAAGGTCACATCTATGTGACCGGGCCAGGGTCCGTTGATTACGCCGCCCAGAGCGTCGATTATCTCACTGTCAAGTACGCGGTGAACACCTATGAGCCGGCACTGCTGGCCACAGGCCTCTACAACGGACCGGCCAACAAAGCTGACCAGGCCTGCGGGTTCGCGACCTGGCGGGACCCGGCGTCGGGCCGGCACTACATCTACATGGACCCGGCCACGCACGAGCATTATCTCTGCGTAACAGGGGGGAGCTACAATTTTTCAGCCAAACAGGAATTCGCGGCCGTCATGTACGATGGCGGCCTTGTCGAGTTGTGGGTCCGGAGGCTTCCCGAGTAAATGTGTTATCAATAGCGCTTCATTTCCCGCCCCCCCCCCGGCCCGTAGGCCGGGCCGGGGGGCCGCGGCGGGGCGTCAGTAACCATCTGGCGCC
>DSDX01000036.1 GCA_011048485.1 Candidatus Aminicenantota bacterium
GGAGCCAACGACCACCCCGCCTGGGCGGAACATGAAGACGCATCTCGACTGCATCCCCTGCTTTGCCCGTCAAGCCTTGGAGGCCGGTCGGAGGATCTCGCCGGACCCCGCCTGCCATGAGCGCATCCTTCGCGACGTCCTGCGCTGGGCGGCCGAGATAGACATGGACCAGCCGCCGCCGGTCCTCGGGCAGCGCCTCCACCGGAGGCTCCGCGAGATCGTCGGCCTGGCGGACCCCTACCGCGAGGTGAAGGAGGCCCAGAACAGACTAGCCTCGAGCGTTCTCGCCGGTCTCGAGGCGGACCTCGGGACCGCGGCGGACCCCCTCGACCGGGCCCTGCGCCTGGCCATCGCCGGCAACGTCATCGACCTGGGCGTCGACGGCGACGTGACGGAGGCGGCCGTGCGCGAAGCCGTGCGCCGGGCGCTCGAGGAGCCCGTCGCCGGCGATCTGGAAGGGTTTCGAAAACGCGTCGCCGGGGCCCTAAGCATCCTCTATCTGGCCGACAACGCCGGTGAGATCGTCTTCGACCGGGCCCTGATCGAACGGCTGCCCGCGGGGCGCGTGATCGTGGCCGTGCGCGGGGGGCCGGTCATCAACGACGCCACGGTCGCCGACGCCAGGGCGGCCGGTCTGGAAGGCCTCGCGGAGATCGTCGACAACGGATCCGACGCCCCGGCGACCATCCTCGGGGACTGCAGCCCGGCGTTCCTGCGGCGCTACGCCGAGGCCGACCTCGTCCTGGCCAAGGGGCAGGGCAATTTCGAGTCGCTGGGCGATGAACGGCGCGAGATCTTCTTTCTCTTCAAGGTCAAGTGCCCCGTGATCGCGCGCCACGCGGGGCATCCCGTCGGCACCCACGTCCTGATGCGGAGCCAGGCAAGGCCATGACGGAGGCCGGCGCCCGCCGGAAGCAGGCGGAGAAAATATGGCGGCCGTGAAGATCACGATCATCGTCGATGACACGGCGGGGGACGGGCTATTGGGCGAGCACGGCCTGGCCATGGCCGTCGAGACGGAGGGCCGGTGCATCCTCTTTGACACGGGGCAGGGGGAGGCGCTGGCTCCCAACGCGGCCCTCCTTGGCGTCGAGCTCGACCGGACGGATATCCTGGTGATCAGCCACGGCCACTACGACCACACGGACGGGATCCCCGAGGTCCTCCGTTCCGGGCGAAAGGTTGACGTCTACGCTCACCCGGACATCGTCCGGCGGCGGTACAGCATCCGCGGCGGTCGCCCCCGGCTGGTCTCGATGGCGCCGGGGTCCGCCGCCGCTCTCGATCGTCTGCCGCCGTCCTCGCTGCACTGGGTCCGGGAACCGGTTCAAATCTCCGGAACGATCGGGTTGACCGGCCCCATCCCGCGGCAAACCGATTTCGAGGACACGGGCGGCCCGTTCTACCTCGATCCCGAGGGCCGCGAACCTGATCCGCTGCTCGACGATATCGCCCTCTGGATCGCGACCGATGAGGGGATCGTCGTCTGCGTCGGCTGTTGCCACGCCGGGCTCGTTAATACGCTCCGTCATGTCCGCGGCTTGAACGATGGGCGGCGCGTCCGCGCCGTCATCGGCGGCTTTCATCTCCTCGAGGCCGGTCCCGCCCGGCTCGAGAGAACGGCCGCGGAGATGCGCTCTCTGGATCCGGACGAGGTCATCCCCTGCCATTGCACGGGGGAGAGAGGGATCGCCGCGCTCGAGGCCGCGTTGGGGAAGCGGGTCAAGCCCGGGCGGGCGGGCGAGAGCAGGCTTTTTTAGGTTCTTCTCCCGATTCCGGGAGGATCCCTCTCTTAGTCCGGAGATGGGAAAAGAGCCCTTTTTTAGCCCGGGCCGCGGACCGAGGGGGAGGCCGGCGCGACCCGTCAGGCGGGCCGGGGCGGCAGGACGATGGCGTCGGCGACGACCTCGATGACGGTCTTGACCTCGGTCCCCAGCTTGTATTCCTTGTTGAGCTCGATCAACTGGTCGATGCAGTTGTGGCAGGGGGCGACGACGATCTTGGCCCCAGTCGCCCGGATCTGATCGGCCTTGAGGCGGCCGGCGGAGAGCCGCCGCTTGGCGAAGCGGGTCATGGCCAGCTGGCCCCCGCCCCCCCCGCAGCAGTAGTTCTTCTGCCGGTTGGGGGTCATCTCCCGGAAATCCTCGACGGCGCTCGTCAGCAGCAAGCGCTGCTCCTCGACGACGCCGCCCAGGCGGACGAGGTTGCAGGGATCGTGGAGGGTGACGGGCTTCCTGTTCTTCGATGGGTCGAGCCGGATGCGGCCCTGGCGAAGGTAATCCGCGGCCACCTCGAGCACGCTCTTGACCGGGAAGGGGAAGCGCTTGTTCAGCCACTGCGGCGCTTCCCACCGGGTCGAGCCAAACCCGTGTCCGCACTCGCCGAGGACGAGGACCTCGGCCCCGAGATCCTCTTTGGCCTTGACCAGTCGGTCGGACATGAGCCCGGCGTGCGCGTCGTCGCCCGAGTAGAGGCCGTAGTTGGTGACGTCGTAGTGGTCTGAGGAGAAGGTCCAGCTCTCGCCCGCGGCGTAGAACATCTTGGCGGCGGCGAGGAGAGAGAGCGGAAAGAACTTCGGTTCGCGCGGGTTGACCGTATAGAGGAGCCGGGCGCCTTTCGCGTCGACGGGGATCCGGGCCTCGGGGTCGCCCGTCTCGGTCCTCAGCTCCTCCTCGATCCAGGCCAGGGTCTCGAGCCACTCGTCGCGCGGGATGCCCATGTTGTTGCCCCGCTCGACGGCCATCATGACCGTGGACTGGAGTTCGGGCGGGACCAGGCCGGCCGCCGCCAGCGCGCCCCGGGCGGCCCGGATGAGGCCGTGGATGTTGATGCCCGAGGTGCAGTTCATGGTGCAGCGCCCGCAGCCGGAGCAGCGGCCGAACAGGGCGTCGACCCACTCGCGGACCATGGCCCGATCGAGCTTTCTCGCCCCGACCCACCCGCCGGCCAGCCGTCCTCCCGGGGTGAAATGATGCTTGATGACCGCCAGGACGAGGTTCAGCTTGTGGGCCGGCACGTCCTCGAGCTCCCCGTTGGTCAAGTAGTAATGGCAGGCGTCGGCGCACAGGCCGCAGCGGATGCAGGTGTGGGCCGCGGCGATCTCGGGGGCCTTGAGCCGGCGGCGCAACTCGGCCAGGATCACGGCGATGTCCGCGTCCGTCAGGTTGTCGAGCTTGTCCTCGTAGGGGTCCCGTGGGGGGGTCGCGTTGGCCATGGTCAAACCTTCAAGCCGGATCCCGGCAGCGCGCCCCGGCGGCCGAAATGGAGGCCGAAGACGAGCCGGGTGTAGAAGAAGAAGAAGCAATGACGGATCTTGCCCAGGGGGATGTAGATGAAGAGGAGGATCGAGACGACCATGAGCGCCGCCTCGAGGGCCGGGCGGAAGGTGTGGAGGAGGGACAGGACGAGGAAGAGATCGACGAACAGGTTGGCGAAGAAATCGTCCGGGCAGCTGAGCCGCCTCAGGTGGGGCTTGAGGGCGCGTTTCGCGAGCAGGGTCAGGCCCACGGCGGCGCCGACGAGAAAGACCGGCCGGAAGACGCCCGGGGGAGGGGAGAGCCTGATCGGCAAGGCGATCCAAAGGACGTAGGCCAGGGCGGCGAAGATGGACAGGTGATAGACGACGCCGCCCAGCATGGTCGGCTTGTGCCGGCTGACGCTCTCCTTGTCCACCATCCCTTTGCCGAACGCGTAGACGAGGCCCCGGCCGGCGTAGCCGCGCGGCGCGGAAAGATAGTCGCGCCGGCCGAACGCGTAGGTCCGGCCGATGAGGAACGTCAGGGCCGCCAGGCAGAACCCGGCCGCGGCCAGGGTCAAGACATGGAGCGTTCCGAGCGAGCCCATCGCCGGTCAGACGCAGCCGTCGGGCTTGGGCAGGCCGGCCAGCTTACAGGCGCCCTTGGCCGGTCCGGAAGGGAAGAGCTCGTAGATCTGCCGGAGAGGCAGGTTCGTCGTCTTGCAGATGGCCCGGACCATCGGGGCCAGCTTCTTGTCCTCGTAGTAGCTCCGGATGAAGCGGATGACCGCCCAGTGGTCGGGCGTGAGGGCGTCGAGGTTTTCCTGGTCCTTGGCCAGCACCACGGCGATCTCCTCGGTCCACTCGTCCGGGTTGGCCAGGAAACCCTCCTCGTTCAGCTCCAGCGTCCTTCCTTGGTATTCGATGGTCGCCATGGGGGACTCTCCCTGAGGAATTCGAAAGACCACTATATCATAATCGGGCGTCTCGCGCCAGGCGGTGCCCGGGGCGGGAACGGACATAGGTTAACCGAAATTTGAGCGGTTCTTAATCGTTTCTTGACAATCGGCCGCTACTCTGGACACGAACACTTGGCGTGTTCCCTCCCCCGAAGCCAAGTCCAGGGAGGTAAGGTGCACCGAATCTTGGCGCGAAATGAAGAAAGGAGAACACCACATGACCAAGAGCGCGAAACTCGCCGCCATCCTTGTCCTTGGCCTTTTGCTGTTGCCTTCCGCAGCCCTGTTGGCCCAGCAGTCGTTCAAGACCACTATCTACCTCGACTACCGCTATTTCCTGTCCACCGAGGGGCCGATCACGCTCGAGCCGGCCAGCCCGACCAGCGCCTACCTCAACAACGCCTTCCTGTTCCGCCGGGCCTACTTCAATTACGAGAACAAGATCAACGACAATCTCAAGTTCCGCTTCCGCCTGGACGCCGACAACACGGCCAACCTCACCGGCGTGACGCTCACGGGCGATCCCGTGTCGGGCGTATCGACCAAGAAGGACGACAAGCTGCGGCCCTTCATCAAGCATTTGTTCCTCCAGTACGACAACTTCCTCGTGCCCATGATGACCCTGAACGTCGGCATGATCGAGACCTTGACCTTCAAGCCGGCGGAGGAGCGTTGGGGCCTGCGCAGCGTGGCCAAGACCCTCGTCGACGGCTACAAGGACATCACCAAGAC
>DSDX01000332.1 GCA_011048485.1 Candidatus Aminicenantota bacterium
CAGACCGATTACGTCGACTGCCTGATGATGCATTGCCCGGAGAAGGCCGAGACGCTCAAGCACGAAGGCTTCCATGCGGCCATGGCCGAGCTCAAGGCCGAGGGGCGGGTGCGTCATGTGGGCGTCTCCCAGCACGGCACGTTCTGGTTCCGCGATCCGGAGGAGACCATGGAGAAGATCCTCCTCGCAGCCGCCGACGACGGGCGCTTCGACGTGTTCCTCATGGCTTACAATTTCCTGCGGCGGGACAACGCTGAGCGCGTCCTCGAGGCCTGCCGGGAGAAGAAGATCGGCGTCGCCCTCATGAAGACGACGCCCGTGGCCATCTACTACAACCTCAAGTCCCGTATCGAGACGCTCGAGAAGGACAAGAAAGATGTCAATCCTCTCTACGCCGACGGTCTGAGACGCTACCGGGAGAAGTACGACGCGGCCCAGGAGTTCATCCGGGCCCACGACCTCAGAACCCCGGAGGAGATCCGTGACGCGGCCGTACGCTTCGTTCTCGGCCATCCGGACGTCCACACCGCTTTCTGCCAGGCCCAGACCTACGACTCCCTGAACGCCTATCTGCGCTTGTCCGGGACCCGTCTGACCGCGGCCGAAGGCGCCGAGCTCGAGGCCTACCGCGAAGGCTGCGGCGCGCTCTACTGCCGCCACGCCTGCGGCCTCTGCGAGCCCAGTTGCCCGCGGGGCGTTCCCGTCAACACCATCCTCCGCTATCAGCAGTATTTCGCCGGCCAGGGCCGGGAAAAGGAGGCCATGGGCCTCTACGCCGCGATCCCGGGCGCCAGGGCCGACGCCTGCCGCGACTGCGCGGCGCCCTGCGAAGCCGCGTGTCCCTACGGCGTCCCCGTCCAGGGCATGCTTCTCGTCGCCCACGAAACGCTGTCCATGCCCTGAATCCGCCGATCGTCCTTGACAGCCCCCGTCGCCGGTGGTAGATAGACCTCTTCGATCTTCCGCAGGAGGCCGTCCATGTCGAGATCCCGCCTGATCGTCCCCGCGGCCCTGATCCTGGCCGCCGTCATCCTAACCGCCGCCGGCCCGCTGGCCGCCCAGACGCCGCCGGACAAGTTCCTTGGCCACAAGGTCGGCGAGGACCGCAAGCTCGCCGATTACACCCAGATCAAGGCCTATTTCGAGAAGCTGGCCCAGGAGACGAACAAGCTCAAGCTGTTCACCATCGGCGAGTCCGTCCTCAAGAAGCCGATCATCATGGCCGCGATCTCAACGCCCGGGAACCTGGCCAAGCTCGACCGCTGGAAGGAGATCACGCACAAGCTCCGCGATCCCCGGACGACGCCGCTCGAGGAAGCCCGGAAGCTGGCCAAGGAGGGCAAGGCCATCGTCCTCATCACCTGCTCGCTTCACGCGACCGAGATCGCGGCCTCGCAGATGTCGATGGAACTGGCCTACGACCTCGTCACCGGCAAGACCTTCTTCGACGCCGCCAGGATCCTCGACGACGTCGTCGTCCTCCTCGTGCCTTCGCACAACCCCGACGGCAACCAGATGGTCGTCGATTGGTACGAAAAGTACGTCGGCACCGAGTACGAGGGCGGGAGCATGCCTTGGCTCTACCATCATTACGCCGGCCATGACAACAACCGCGACTGGTACATGTTCAATTTGCCCGAGACCCGGGCCGTGACCAAGGTCCTCTATCACGACTGGCTGCCGCAGATCCACGTCGACGAGCACCAGATGGGCTCGAACGGGGCCCGGCTCTTCGTCCCGCCGTTCATGGATCCGCCGCTGCCGAACATCCAGCCCATGGTCTGGCGCGGGGTCAACCTGGTCGGGACCGAGATGGGCTACGACCTTCAAAAGCACGGCATGAGCGGCGTCGTCAACGGGCGCTCCTACACGGCCTGGTGGATCGGCGCCTGCGACGATACCTCCTGGCTCCACAACGTCATCGGCATCCTCAGCGAAGCCGCCTCGGTCCGGACCGCGACGCCCATCCATATCGAGCCGAACGAGATCCCCACGAGCTACGCCGAGAGGCGGATGGACTTCGTCGATCCCTGGACCGGGGGCTGGTGGCGCCTGCGCGACATCGTCGATTACGAGCTCGTCCTGTCGAAGAGCATGATCAAGACGGCCGGCCTGCACAAGGAGGACCTGCTCCTCAACTTCTACCGGATGTACCAGATCTCCATCGAGCAGACCGACAGCGGCCAGCCCTACGCCTTCGTCATCCCGTCCATCCAGCGGGATTACCCGACCATGCTTAAGATGCTCGAGATCCTCAAGATGGGGGGC
The DNA here is from genome assembly GCA_011048485.1 of Candidatus Aminicenantota bacterium. Taxonomy (GTDB): domain Bacteria; phylum Acidobacteriota; class Aminicenantia; order Aminicenantales; family Saccharicenantaceae; genus RBG-16-66-30. The sequence goes on from DSDX01000332.1 coordinate 2,269, forward strand.
GTCGAGATCCATCAGGCCAAGGCCGATTTCACGGCCGGCGGGCGCCTCTACAAGGCCGGCTCGTTCGTGGTCAAGACGGCCCAGCCCTATAAGACCTACGCCTGGGCCCTGCTCGAGAAGCAGAAATACCCCGACATGCGGCAGTACCCGGGCGGACCGCCGATCCCCCCTTATGACAACGCCGCCTGGACCCTGCCCCTGCAGATGGGCGTCGCCTGCGACGAGATCGAGGACGCCTTCGAGGCCAAGCTTGAGAAGATCGAGGCCGTCCCCTACCCCACCGTGCCCCCGCAAGGGCAGGGCGCCTACTTCATGCTCGACGCGCGGGTCAACGCCTCCTACCCAATGGCCATCGCCCTGCTCAAGGAAGGGGCCGAGGTCTGGCGGACCAAGGCGAAAGCCGTGGTCAAGGGGCGCGATCTGGAGCCCGGGTGCTTCATCGTCAGGAACACGGCCGCGGTGAAGAAGATCCTCCCCGCCCTGGCCGAAAAGCACGGCCTGGCCGTCCTCGACATCGACGATGTCTCCTCCCTGGCCAAGGCCCCGGTCGCCTTCCCGCGCATTGGCCTCTTCCAGTCCTGGCGCGGCAACATGGACGAGGGCTGGACCCGCTACGTCTTCGACGACATGGGCATCCCCTTCAAGACCCTGCACAACGCCGACATCAAGGGTGCCAAGGACAAGAAGCCGGATCTCAGGGCCGACTTCGACGTCATCGTTTTCGCCGACGAGAACACCAACACCATCAAGGGCGCCCGGCCCGGCGCTCCGTCCGGCGGGGGCGAATCGCCCATGGCCCGTTCGTTCCGGCGCAGCCCGATGCCCCCCGAGTACGAGGGCGGGATCGGCCAGGAAGGCGTCGACGCCCTCAAGACCTTCGTCGAAAAAGGCGGCATCCTGGTCGCGCTCAACCGGGCCGTGGAGTTCGCCATCGGCGAATTCGGGGCCCCGGCCCGGAACGCCCTGAGCAATGTCAGCCGGACCGAGTTCTTCTGCCCGACCTCGATCCTGCGCCTCCTCGTCGACAACACGCAACCTATCGGCTACGGGCTGCCCGGGGAGACCCCGGCCATGTTCGTCAACAGCCTGGCCCTCGACACTTTCTCGCCTCCCTACGGCTGGGACCGCCGTGTCGTGGCCGCCTATCCCAAGGACGAGATCCTGTTGAGCGGCTGGCTGCTCGGCGAGGACCACCTGTCCCGCAAGGCCGCCGTCGTCGACACCGCGTACAAGGACGGGCGGATCATCCTCATCGGCATCCGTTGCCAGAATCGGGCCCAGTCGCACGGGACTTACAAGTTCCTGTTGAACGCCCTGCTCTACCCGAAGTCGGAGTGAGGCCGGATCATCCGCCGAGGCCGGCGACGAACCCCGAGGCCCAGGCCCAGCCGAGGTTGAAGCCGCCGCGGCCGCCCTGGACGTCGAGGACCTCGCCGGCCAGATAGAGACCGGGCCGGAGCCTCGACTCGAGCGTTCCGATCCTGACCTCGGAAGCGTCCACGCCGCCCGCAGTGAACTCGGCCTCGTTCCATCCGCGCGTGCCCTGGACCGGGAATTTCCAGGCCTTGAGCGCGGCGGCCAGACCCCGTGTACCTTGAGCGTCTTTGTTGTCAACGGGCGGCCGCCCCGGCGCGGGAATGCCCCTAGCCAGGACCCGGGCGAACTTCTCAGGCAGCAGTCCCGTTACGAGTTCCCCCGGGGCCCAGCCGGCGGCTGAACGCCGCAAAAATTCGCCGGAGGCCTCCTCGGCCGTCATGAAGGGGAGGAAATCGACGACCACGGCAACGTCCCTGCGTCCCTCACGGTTCAAGGCGACCGAGAGGCCCTCGCTGACATCGAGGACGGCGGTCCCCGAGATCCCATATCTGGTGAAGAGAAACTCGCCCTCGGCCGACCCGGCCGGCCGGCCGTCGATCTGGCCCTCGACCCTCACCCGCATCCGCTGCCCCTGGAGGAGATGACACATCCGGTCCTTGACGCAGAGGGGTACGGCGCTCGGCACCGGCGCTACAACCCTGTGGCCGAACGCGGCCGCAAGCTCGAGGCAGGAACCGTTCGAGCCCAGGGCCGGATAGGACAGGCCTCCACCGGCCAGGACGACAGCGGACGCCTCGACCTCGCGGCCGTCCCTCGCCCTGACGATGAAGCGGCCTGCTTCGGACGCGATACCGTCGACCTCGAAGCCGGTCTTGATCGTGACCTTCAGTCTGGCCGTCTCGAGCTCCAGGACCCTGAGGACCGAGGCGGCCTGGTTCGTCACGGGATAGACGCGCCCCGACACGTCCGCCTGGAGGCGCAGCCCGAGGCCCTCGAATAAGGACCTGATCTCGGCCGGCCCGAACCGGCCGAGGACCGAACCGACGAGTGAGGGATCCGTCGAGGTGAAGGCCGAGGCCGAGAGGGCCTCGTTCAGGAGGTTGCACCGCCCGCCGCCCGTCGCCAGGAGCTTGCGTCCGGCCCGGGGCAAGCGTTCGAGGAGAACGGCCGACGCCCCTCGCCGGGCCGCGCTGATCGCCGCGGCCAGCCCCGAGGCGCCCGCCCCGACGACGGCGAGGCTGAAACGGTCACGCATGGGCCCAGCATAGCCTAAGGCCGGCCGCCGCGCAAAGGGTCGTGGGGCGCCGGCGCTCAGATGCCGAGGACCTGACAGG
>DSDX01000297.1 GCA_011048485.1 Candidatus Aminicenantota bacterium
AGATGGAGTTCGCCTTCGGGGAGAGGCACGGAGAGCTCGTCCTGGGCCTCAGGGAGAGGGTCAAGGCGAAGCGCCAGACCTACCGCCGGACCCTGCCGGTCGGCGAGTGCCCGATCATGGGACCCGTCGTCGAACGGGTCTTCCCCGTCATGGCCGATTTTGCCCGGGAGAACGCCTTGGAGGGCTTCGAGCCGGCCACCCGGAAGGGGCACCTGCGCCATCTCGTCCTCCGGGAGGGGAAGCGGACCGGAGAGCTCATGGTTTTGCTCGTGACGGCGGGGCTGCCGGAGACCGTCGATCCCGGGGACCTGGCCCGGCGGATCGCCGCGGCCGCCCCGGAGCTCCGGAGCTTCGTTCACGTGACGAACAGGCGCGGCTCCGACCTGGTCGAGTTCGAGCGGTCGTCGCTTGTCGCGGGCGCGCCCTTCATCGAGGAGAAGCTGGCCGGCCTCGCTTTCCGGATCTATCCGCAGACCTTCTTCCAGACCAACACGGCCGGGGCCGAGCTTCTCTACCGCCGCATCGCCGGGGAGGCGCCGGTCACCGGGGCGAGCCGGGTCCTGGGGCTCTACTGCGGCGGCGGCGCGATCGAGCTCTCGCTGGCCGGGGCGGCGGCCAAGGTGACGGGCTTCGATTCGTCGGCGGCGAACATCGCCAACGCCGTGGAGAACGCCCTGATCAACCGGATCGAGAACGCCGCCTTCGTGCCCGGGACGGTGGAGGCGCTGCTCGCGGAGCCGAAGCGCGAGCCGGCCGATGTCGTCATCGTCGATCCGCCGCGCGTCGGTCTGACGCCCAAGGCGCTGCGGCAGGTCATCGCCCTGGGCGCGCCGGCCGTCGTCTACGTCTCCTGCAATCCGCGGTCGCTCTGCCGGGACTTGTGTGGGTTCACCGAGGCGGGCTACAAGGTCGCGTCACTCTTCCCGTTCGACCTCTTCCCCCACACGCCGCACCTGGAGACCCTGACCATCCTCCTCCGATGAAGACAAGAGGGGGTCGCTTTACTTTGCCCCGGCGGCCATAGTAAAACTGCGTCCGAGGAGGGACGAGATCATGACCGACGCCAAGCTCAAACCGCCAATCGAGACCCGGCCCCGCTGCTGCCCCTGCGGCGGGAACACGGTCCCCTTGGGATCGTCGTTCACCAGACGGGATTTCCTCAAGGGCGCCGGCCTGACGGCGCTCAGAACCGTCGCCGCCGGCAGCCTCGCCTGGCCCGTCGTCTCGAGCCGGGCCGCGGCGGCCCCCGCCATTGCCTATCGACCCGCGCCGCTCAAGGTCAAGCCCATTCTCGCCTACGATACCCCGCAGCGCCGGCCCCAGACGAGCTGGCGGTCCTGGGGCGGGATCGAGACCGAGGCCCAGGCCCGGGAGGAGGTCGGCCGCATCCAGGGCGAGCTCGCGGCCATCGTCGAGAGGGCGGAGTTCCCGCTCGACGTCCGGCCGGTCTCCGCCATCCGCCGGGCCGCCGACGTCGCGGCGGCGCGGGACATCGCCGACGCCGACATCCTCCTCGTCTACGCGGCCGGGGGCTGGCTGGACATCTTCGACGCCCTGGCCAAGACCGGCAAGGACCGGATCTTCTTCTGCCGCCACAAGTCCGGGCCGGTCTATCTGTGGTACGAGATCATCAGCCCGCGCTACCTGCGCCGGCACACCGACGCCTTGGCCGTCGAGGGCGTCGACGAGGACGACGTCGTCATCGACAGCCAGGACGAGCTCCTGTGGCGCCTCCGGGCCCTGGCCGGGCTGCGGAACACCCTCGGCACGAGGATCCTGGCCGTCGGCGGCCCGGACGCCTGGGCCCAGCCGGCCGGCGTCGTTCCCAAGCTCGTCGTCGACACCTGGAAGTTCGACATCGTCACCGTGTCCTACGACGACCTGGGCCGGCTCATCAAGGAGGCCCGCGCCGACGCCGCGGCCGTACGCCGGGCCCGGTCGCGCGCGGACGCCTACCTCCGCCAGCCCGGGACGACCCTCGAGACGGAGCGGTCGTTCGTCGACAACGCGCTGCTCCTCGACGAGGTCTTCCGGGGCCTGCTCGAAGAGGCCGGCTGCCGGGCCCTGACCATCAACGGCTGCATGGGCACGATCATGCCCCTGGCCGAGACCTCGGCCTGCCTGACCCTGAGCACGCTCAACGACGCCGGCTACTTGGCCTTCTGCGAATCGGACTTCGTCGTCATCCCGTCGGGCGTCCTGCTCTCGAACATCTCGGGACGGCCCGTGTTCCTCAACGACCCGACCTACCCCCACGACGGGATCATCACCCTGGCCCACTGCACGGCGCCGCGCAGGATGGACGGCAGGAAGGCCGAGCCGGCCCGCATCCTGACCCACTTCGAATCGGACTACGGCGCCGCGCCTAAGGTCGAGATGCCCAAGGGCCAGCTCCTGACCAACATCGTGCCGGACTTCGCCTCCAAGCGCTGGCTGGGTCTTCTCGGCGAGATCGAAGTAGCCCCCTTCCTGCCCATCTGCCGCTCCCAGATCGACGTCCGCTACAAGTGCGACGACCGGACCCTGGCCAAGCGCATGCCCGGCTTCCACTGGATGACCGGCTACGGGGACTTCACGAAAGAGCTGCCCTACGCCTTGAAGCGCGTCGGCATCGCCTGGGATTTCCTCGGGTGAAAGAGGGGGTCAAACCCAGAGAGGGTGCGGGTGGCGACGACGTCGACGCCCGTGCCGAGGACGTTCGCGATGAGGACCTGGCCGCGCCGCACCGGCGTCTCCGGCCTGAGCTTGGCGATCTCGGCCAGGATGGGGAAGATCATCTCCCGCGGCACGGTCGCGCTCAACCGGACCGACACCATTATCGCCGCCGTGCCCTTGACCGGGACGGAGGTCGCGAGGTTCCGCTTCGGCCGCAGAACCTCCTCGACCGCGAAGGGGACCCCCTTTTCGCATTGATTCCCCCGGACCTCGAGTCCCGCCGTCCCCGACCCCCTGGGCTCGCCTGGGCCGGTTTTTCTGGTCTTCCCCGTACCACTTCCTGCAGCATCGGCCTCGTCTGCACTAGTCCTCCTGACCTCGAGTTCGCACCCGACCGGGCAAAGAACGCAGGTCAGGCGGTCGACGACGGCGCGCTCACTCATGGCCGCCCACCTCCAAGTCCTCTCCGACCGCTTCCTTGACCTTGATCTTCTGGAGCTCGGACGGGAGAAGCCGGGGGAATTTCCTCCCGGCGTAGATCTTGCCCGAGTCCTTCCCTCGCACTTCAACCCGGACGTCGCGCGCGGGCCGCGTCACCCGGAAGCTCCACTCGACGCCGGCCGTCCCGGACGTGACGATCTGAGGCAGGGCATACTTGACCAGCGGCCCGGTCGTGACGCGCACCGTCGTCCCGGACGGCCGGCTTTCCGCCTTTCCTATTCCCATCCTTTCCCTCGGCGATTCCGCCGCCTTTCCCCTCACGGTCGTTTCACGCACCGCCTCACACGGCGTGTCCTCGGCCGTCTTCTCACCCGCCATCATATCTCCCGCCGCCGCCTCTGCCGCGTATCTTGCCGCGTATCTTGCCGCGTTCTCGCCCGCCGCGAATCCCTCGAACGAGGCCCAGTCGGCGACGTCATGGATGTGGAGCACGTTGCCACACGAGAAAACGCCCGGCACGGACGTCATGAGCGTCTCGTCGACGACGGCCCCGCCCGTGAGCGGCGACAGCTCCACTCCGGCCCGCTTCGAAAGCTCGTTCTCCGGGATGAGCCCGACCGAGAGGAGCAGCGTGTCGCAAGGGACGACCCGTTCGGTCCCGGCGACCGGCGCCAACGCCTCGTCGACCTTGGCCACGACGACGCTCTCGACCCGGTCCCGGCCCCTTATCTCGACGACCGTCGACCCCAGCTCGAGCGGGATGCCGAAATCCATCAGGCACTGCCGCACGTTCCTCTCCAAGCCGCCGGCCCAGGGCATGATCTCGAAGACGCCCTTGACCGCGATGCCTTCGAAAATCAGGCGCCGGGCCATGATCAAACCGATGTCGCCCGACCCGAGGATGACGGCCTCGCTGCCGACGCGTAGATTCCGCAGGTTGACCAGGTTCTGGGCCAGCCCGGCCGTGTAAACTCCCGCGGGGCGCGTGCCAGGGATCCCGGCCTGGTCCCGGGTCCGCTCGCGGCAGCCCATAGCCAGGACGACCGCCCCGGCCCGGACGAGCCTGTACCCGGCCCGCGAGTTGATCCGCAGGACGCGCCCCGCCGTCAGGTCGAGGACCATGGCCCCGGTCTCGACCTCGATCGTCTCCCGCCCGACGTCCTCCGCCAGCCGCTCCGCGTACTCGGGCCCGCTGATCGTCTCCTTATAAAGGAACAGACCGAAGCCGTCGTGGACGCACTGGTTGAGGATGCCGCCGAGCGCCCTCTCGCGCTCGAGGAGCAGGACGCGTCCCGCCCCGGCCCGCCGGGCGCCCAACGCGGCGGCCAGCCCGGCCGGACCTCCGCCGATGACGGCGACGTCACAGCTCCCGATCTCTTCGCTCATGGCCGCCCCTTCACCCGGCCCTGGAAAAGGCACGATCCGCCGCCCCGCTTGGTGACCCGGTCGGCCGGAACGCCCTCCTCGTCCAGGATCTCGACGATCCGCGGCGTGCAGAAACCGCCCTGGCAGCGGCCCATGCCGCAGCGTGTCCTGCGCTTGACGGCGTCGAGCGTCCTGGCCCCGAAGGGATTCCTCAGGGCGGCGACCACCTCGGCCCTCGTGACGTGCTCGCAGCGGCAGACCATCTCGCCCCAGCCGGCGTCCCTCGCGACCCGCCCGGCCCGGGCCTCGTCGTCGAGGTCGGCGAAGCGCCGCCTGACCGGCCTGGCCGGCCGGAAGTCGGCTCTGAGCTCCAGGCCCATCCTGGCCCCGATCATGGCGACGACCATCTCGGCCAGGGCCGGCGCCGAC
>DSDX01000299.1 GCA_011048485.1 Candidatus Aminicenantota bacterium
CCCCGCGCGGCCGCGATCACATCCTCTATGCCGACTGCGACTTCGCCTGCAACGCGGCTTCGCCCGCCGCCCGCCATTTCCTCGAGGACCGCAGGCCGTCCGTCTACCGGGCCATGGGCCTCTCGGACCCGCCGCCGCGGGGATCGCGATGAAGCGCTGGTATGTCATCAACACCAAGCCCAAGAAGGAGGGCCAGGTCCAGAGGCTGTTCGAAGAAGGCGGCTTCACCATCTACTGCCCTAAATACCTCCGGGAGAAGAGCGTCGCGCCCTTCTTCCCCGGCTATGCCTTCCTCCTGTTCGCGTTCCCCGAGGACTACCGGCTGGTCAAATACACCCGCGGGGTCAAGCGCGTGGTCGGCAACGAGGCCGGGCCCACGCCCATTCCCGAGGAGGTCGTCGAGGGGATCAAGGCCCGCGAACGGGACGGGCTGATCGTCTTCGAGCGCTACGGCCGAGAGCCGTCCGTCGGCGACGAGATCGAGGTCGTCGAGGGGCCGCTCAAGGGGCTCAAGGGGGTCTTTCGCAAGGAGGTCGGCGACAGCGAGCGGGTCATGATCCTCCTCAACTACGTCTCCTACCAGGGCATGCTGCTGATCGAGAAGACCAAGCTCAAAAAGGCGTCCTGAGGGCGTCGAGAAAGGGTGGAGTCAGGCTCGACGACGAGAAATAGACCACGCCGTCGGCACCCAGGTCCCGGCTGATCCTCATCTGCTCGAGCATGCCTTCGGGCGTGTTCCGGTTGTGGGATGTCCCGATGCCGATCCCGGGGCAAACGAGCGTCTTCTCCGAGGCCCAGCTCACGGCCTCCCGGGCGAAGATCTCGAAGGTCGCGGGGTCGTTGGTGTAGAGCATGGGGTTGAGCATGTCGACCAGGCCCTCGCGGCCCCAAGCGGCCCAGTCCTGCCCGATCATGACCCGGGCGCTCGCGGCGTCCGGGAAGACCGCGGCGCTGATCCTGATCCGGCGGCCGGTCGCCCCGAGCGCGGCCCGGAGTTCCCGGACGAAAACCGTCACCCGGTCCGTGTTCCAGCGCAGCCAGGCGTTCCAATGGGGATTGCCGGTGTCACGGGCCGCGACCTGCGCCATGTCGATCCCCGTGTCCGCCCTGAACAGGCGCAAGGTCTCGGCGTCGAAGCTGAAGTAGGGCTCGGCCGGCTCGCAGGGAAAGCGGATATAATCGAGGTGGACCCAACCGACGTCGTACTTGCGGACGAGCTCGAGCATGAGGCCGATCTCGTAAGCGCGGACGGCGGGAAGGGCCGGGTTAACGGCCCCGACCATCTCGCGCTTCGGGGACCTGATGAGCCACTCGGGATGTTCGCGGACCCGGCCGAGGATGGCCGATTCGGGAAAGACGCAGAACCAAGGGTGAACTTCCAGCCCTCGCGCTTGGGCTTCTTCCAAGAAGGCCCCGAAGAAATCCCAGTCATAAGCCTGGTCGGCGACACCCCTCTCGCTCGCGTAATAGACGTGCCCCGAGGTGTTCTTGACCAGCATGATCAGGGTATTGATGCCGGCCCGGACATAGGCGTCGAGCGTCGTGCCCATCTTCTCGAGGGCGGCCGTTCGATCGGGCCCGAAGAAGCCCGGGTGCATCCAGACGCCGCGCACAGGTGACGCCGGAGGCGTATCGGAGGAGCCGATGGGCCGGGACAGCTGGGCGGCGGCGGCCAGGGCCAAGGCGCCGAACACGACGACGGCGAACGCTCTTGATTTCATGGCAAAACTCCTTCGTGCCGCTCCCTTCGGTCCGGGACGACCATCCTCATATAGCAAAGGAGGGCTGGCCGAGTCAAAGCGGAGAGGAGGAAGAGGCCCGGTCCCGCTCAGCGCCGGGGCTTGCCGTGGCCGCCGCCTCCCGGCGTTTCAACCCTGAGGGCGTCGCCGGCCCCGAGCTTCACGTTGACCTTGGAGCCTACAACCCGGGACCGGCCGCGGGAGACGATGGTGTTCCGGCCCTTGGCCCCCGGCCCGCCCTCTCTCGCCCCGTAGGGGGCAAAGCGCCTTCGCTCCGAGATGACGGTCAGGTCAACAGGGACCCCGAACTCATACTCGCGGACGAGGCCGTCGCCGCCCCGGCGGGCGCCACGGCCGCCCGAGCCCCTCCTCAGACGGTAGGTCCGGATCTTCAATGGCAGGTAGTTCTCGAGGGCCTCGACGGGGGTGTTGAGGGAATTGGTCATGTGGGTGTGGACCCCGCTCTGCCCCTGGACCTTCGGGCCCGCGCCCATACCCCCGCCGAGCGTCTCGTAGTAGGCGAAATGACGTTTCCGCTCCGGGTCGTAGCCGCCGAAGGCGATGTTATTCATGGTCCCCTGGCTGGCGGCCGGGATGCTTGCCGGGGCGGCCTTGGCCAGGGCGCCAAGCAACACGTCGACGATGCGCTGAGAGGTCTCGACGTTGCCGCCCGCGCAGGCGGCCGGGAAGTCGGCGTTAACGATCGACCCCTTGGGGGCCCGGATCTCAAGGGGCCGCATCAGCCCCGTGTTGAACGGGATGTCCTCTTCGACCAGGCAGCGGAACACGTACAGGACGGCCGAACAGGTGATGGCATAGTTGGCGTTGACGCCCCCCGCGGTCTGGGGAGCGGAGCCGCCGAAGTCGACGACGGCCCGGTCGCCCTTGATCGTGATCCTGACCGAGATGCGGATCGGGCGCCCTTTGATGCCATCATCGTCGAGGTGGTCGGTGAAGGCGTAATCGCCGTCGGGGATATCCCGGAGCGCTTGTCGGAGGAAAGCCTCCGAGTAATCCTGGATAAGCCCAGCATAGAGGCGGATCTTGGCGGCGCCGAACCGGCCCACGGCTTCCTCGAGCCTGAGCCGGCCGATCTCGTTGGCCGCGACCTGGGCCTGGAGGTCGCCGCGGCGCTCGTCGGGCGTCCGGACGTTGGCCAGGAGGAGGTCGAGGACGTCCTGGTTCAGCCGGCCCCGGGCATAGAGCTTCAGCGGAGGGATGATCAGGCCTTCCTGGAAGAGCTCCGTCGCCAGGGGCATCGATCCCGGGGTCATGCCTCCCACGTCGGAGTGATGGGCCCGGTTAGCGACGAAGAAATGGAGCCGGCCGCCCAGAAAGACGGGGGAGATACAGGTGATGTCGGGCAGATGGGTACCGCCCCGGTAGGGATCGTTGAGGATGACCAGGTCGCCCTTCTCGAAGGTCACGGCCCGGAGCGCGGCCTGGACCGACAGGGGCATGGCCCCGAGGTGGACCGGAATGTACGACCCCTGGGCCAGGGTCCCGCCATCGCGGTTGAAGAGGGAGCAGGAGAAATCCTTCCTTTCCTTGATGTTGGGCGAGAGGGCCGTACGGCCCAACACGGCGGCCATCTCTTCAGAGACGGCCACGAAGACATTCTTGAAGAGCTCGAGCTCGATCGGGTCGATCGTCCTCATCGACGTCCCGCCTTGCGGATGATAAGGTTGTGATACCCGTCGACCACGGTTCCGTATCCCGGCGGCACGAAGGTCGTCGACTCCGGGCCGATGACCAGGGCGGGACCGGCCAAGGCGTTCCCGGGGCCAAGCTTGGACCTGTCGAAGACGGCCCCGTCGCGGGCGCCCCGGCCGGTGAGGATCTTCTGCCGTCTGACGATCGCCCTGGGGTCGAGTGAAGCGGCCCGGGACCCTCGCCGGAGCGGGATCTTCGGCGTGATGGCCACGGCCTTGACGCGGAGGTTGACGATCTCGACCGGACGCCGGTCGTGCCGGTAGGAGTAGAGGCGCTTATGGCGTCGATGGAAGGACTCGAGACAAGCCCCCTCCAGGGTCCGCGCCTTCCGGAAGGGAACCTCGATCTCATAGGACTGTCCGAGATAGCGGCAGTCGAGCGAGCGCTCTAGGACGACCTCGCTCACGGTCAGACCCTCGCGGGCCAGGTCGGCCCGGCTCTTTTTCTCCAGAGCCAGGAACTCGGCCTCGAGGCGGGAGACGCCGATCTGATCGTCCGTCCTCATGAGGGATCTGGTGTAGTCCTTGACCGGGTCCGAGACCAGCAGCCCGAAGGCCGACAGGACGCCGGAGTTCCGGGGCACGATGACCAGGGGCATGCCGAGGTGGGCCGCCATCTCGACGGCGTGCATGCCGCCGGCCCCGCCGAAGGAGAACAAGGCGAAGTCCCGGGGATCGATGCCGCGCTCGACCGAGATGACGCGGATGGCCTTCTCCATGTTGGCGTTGGCGATAGCTACGATGCCGAGAGCCGTCTCGACGGCGGTCTTGCCGATCCCGCGGGCCAGCCGCGCGATCGCCGCCCGGCTGCGGTCGGGATGGATCCTCATCCGGCCGCCCAGAAAGTACTCCGGATCCAAGCGGCCGAGACAGAGATCGGCGTCGGTCACGGTCGGCAGGTCGCCGCGTCCGTAGCAGGCCGGTCCGGGGTCGGCGCCGGCGCTCCTCGGTCCGACACGGAGAGATCCGCCCCGGTCGGTGTAGGCGATCGAGCCGCCGCCGGCCCCGACCGAGTGGATATCGATGATAGGCAGCCGGATGGGGAAGTCCCCGATCCGGCTCTCGTGGGTGCGCCGGATGCCGCCCTCGATCAGCGACACGTCTGTCGACGTGCCGCCCATGTCGAAGCTGACCACATTGGCGAAGCCCGACGCACGGGCCAGGACGCGGGCTCCGACGACGCCGCCGGCCGGCCCGGAAAGGGCGGTCCGGATGGGTTCGATCCGGGCATGATCCGGGGAGATATAGCCCGCGTTCGACTGCATGATCCGCAGATCGGCCCGGCCGAGGTCCGGAGGATCGTCCGGCAGATCGTCGAGGCCGGGGCCGAGGCTGTTGCCGTCTGTCTCCTTCATTCCTACGCCAATCCGGCCAACGAGGACGTCGTGGCCCGGGAGCTCGAGCGGTCGGGCCTGCTCCACACCGTCTCGAG
>DSDX01000307.1 GCA_011048485.1 Candidatus Aminicenantota bacterium
CCTCAGTTCGTCCACTTCGGCCGAAGACAGGCCCGTGGACGGCCGGACCTCGATCCTCTGTTCGAGGCCGGTCTCCTTGTCCTTGGCCGAGACCCGGGCCAGTCCGTCGGCGTCGATCTCAAAGGTGACGTCGATCTGGGGCACCCCGGCCGGGGCCGGCTCGATGCCCACGAGCTCGAAAACGGCCAGGGGCTTGTTCATCGAGGCCAGGAAGCCCTCGCCCTGGAGGACGTGGATACGGACCCGCCTCTGGTTGTGCTCCACGGTCGTGAACGACTTGACCTTGCGGGTCGGGATGGTCGTGTTCCTCTCGATGACCGTTTCGAAGCCGTCGTTCTCGGTCTCGATCCCCAGGGCGAACGGCGCCACGTCGAGCAGCAGGACGAGATCGCGCGTCTGGCCGTCCAGGATGCCCGACTGGATGGCCGCGCCCATGGCGACGATCTGGTCGGGATCGACCTTCTCCTCGGGCTGGCGGCCGAAGAACTTCGTCACCCGCTCCCGGACCAGCGGCATGCGGGTCTGGCCGCCGACGAGAATGACGTGATCGATCGTGTCGGCCCCGACCTTCGCGTCGGCCAGGGCCCGCTCGATGTGCGGCAAGGTCCTCTCGACCAGGTCGGCGGTCATGGCCTCGAAGGTCGGCCGGCTGAGGGACTTGCGGATGTGACTGGACCGCGACCGTCCGGAGACGATGAAGGGCAGGTTGATCTCGGTCTCCGTGGCGAAGGACAGCTCCCGCTTGGCCTTCTCCGCGGCCTCCTTGACCCTTTGGAGGGCCAACCGGTCCTCGGTGAGATCGACGCCCGCCTCGGCCCGAAAGCTGGTCACCAGCCACTCGACGATGCGATTGTCGAAGTCCTCGCCGCCGAGGTAGGAGTCGCCGTTGGTGGCCAGCACGTTGAAGACGCCGTCGCTGGCCTCGAGGATGGTGATGTCGAACGTCCCGCCGCCTAGGTCGAAGACGGCGGCCAGGCCCTTCGCCTTGGCGTCGAGACCGTAGGCCAGCCCGGCCGCGGTCGGCTCGTTGATAACGCGCTGGACGTCGAGTCCGCAGATCGTGGCCGCGTCCTTGGTCGCCTGTCTCTGGGCGTCGTTGAAGTGGGCCGGGACGGTGATGACGGCCTGCGTCACGGGCTCGCCGAAGAAGGACTCGGCGCAGGCCTTGAGATGGCCCAGGACGATGGCCGAGATCTCGGGCGGGCTCATGGTCTCGTTGCCCAGGACGACAACGACGTCTCCGTTCGGCGCTTCCGCGAGCTCGTAGGGCAGATGAGCCCGCGCCTCCTGGACCTCGGCCGAGCTGAATTTTTGCCCGATCAGACGCTTGACGGCGAAGAAGGTATTGGCGGGATTGGTGACGGCCTGGCGCAGGGCCAGCGTGCCGATCAGGCGCTCGCCCGTGGCCGTGAACGAGACGACCGACGGGGTCGTGGGCAGGCCCTCGAGGTTGGGGATGACGACGGGCCGTCCGCCTTCGAGATACGCGACGCACGAGTAGGTGGTGCCGAGGTCGATGCCGATCACGCGTCCCATGGCCTAGTGTCCTTTCTTCGGGACCAGGACCTTGACCAGGGTCGGCCTCAGGAGTCGGTCGTGGATCATGAAACCCCGCTGGAACTCCGTCTCGATCGTGGGCTCTTCGACCTCGTCGGACTCCTCGACGACCATGGCCTGGTGGAAATTGGGGTCGAAGGCCTGGCCCTCCATGACGATCGGCCGGACGCCGTGCTTGGCCAGGAAGCTCTGGAGCATCCGGTAGATGAGCTCGACGCCTTCGCGGTAGGTCTTGCCGTGCTCGCCCGGCGGGACGTTTTGGAGAGCCCGCTCGAAATTGTCGCCGATGACCAGGAGCTCCCGGAGGAGGTCGCTCAAAGCGTATTGCTGGAACTCGGCCTTTTCCCGCTCGAACCTCTTGCGCAAGTTGTCCATTTCGGCCAGGCGGCGGAGGTGGGCCTCCTTGAGCTCGTCGAGCTCCTTCTTGAGCCGCCTGAGCTCCTCGTCCCTCTTCTTGAGCTTGTCCTTGAGATGCTTGCCGCTTTCGGCGTGGGACTTCGCTCCATGGGGCTTCTCGGCCGTTGGGGGGGTCTCCGCGGCCTGGGGCTCGTCGGGGTGTGGACCTTCAGGGATGAACTCGATCTCGTCGCCGCCCTTGGTTTTGTCGTCCGTCATCGATTGACCTCGTTGCCGAACACCGTGATAGCCCTGCTGACGCGCCTCGCCATGCGGTCGACCAGCGGGATGATCCTCTTGTAGGGGATGCGCTTGGGTCCGATGACCCCCAGGGTCCCGAGGACCTGGTTGCTGTATCCGTAGTGGGAGAGGACGAGAGAACAGTCCTCGATGTTCGGGAAGTTGGCCTCCTCCCCGATCAGGACCTTGACCCGGTCCAGGCTGACGAAGTCCGAAAGCAGCCGGACCAGGGCGGCCTTCTCCTCGAAGCTCCGGAAGAGGCTCCGGAGCTTGTCCAGGTCGGACAGCCGGTCCCGGCCGAGCAGCTGCGCGGTGCCCTGGAGGAGGATGTGGTCCTGGGCCTCGTTGTCGATCGAGGACTTGAGCAGGTCGAGCAGCTTGTTCAGGGTGTCTTCGTACTTGACGCGGTACTTGGGCAACTCGCGGGCCAGCGACTCCCGGACGGATAGGATGGTCCGGCCGCGGAAATTCTGATTGACGTATTGGGAGGCCCGGTCGAGCTCGGCCTGGGAAAGCGCCAGGGACGATTCGAGCGTCTCCGTCAGGACCATGTGGAAGGGCGTCACGAGGATGACCAGCACGCGACGGTCCGAGATCTTGACGAGGCGGAGGTGCTCGAACGGCAGATGGAAGATGCGCGGGGAGATGACGAAGCCCAGGGCGTTGGAGCCGTCGGCCAGGATCCGGCAGGCCTGGAGGAGGAGCGAATCGAGGTCGGCCGTCCGGTCCGTGAACTCCTCCAGGATCAGGGGAATCCTCTCGTCCGGCAAGTACTTCCCTTCAAGGAGGCGGCCGACATAGAAGCGCAGGCCCCGGTCGGTCGGGACCCGGCCCGCCGAGGTGTGCGGCTGGGCAAGGTAGCCCATCTTCTCGAGCTTGGCCATGATGTTGCGCAGCGTCGCCGGCGAGGCCGAGACCTGTCGGGTCTCGGAGACCGCCTTCGAACTGACCGGCCGGCCGTTCCGGACGAAGCTCTCCACGACCAGGCCGAGGACCTTCCTGTCCTTGTCCCTGAGCGTGTCATAGGCCATGGTTATCCTTCGAGCTTATATAGCATTAAAGAGGCCGGGGTGTCAACTGACTGGGAGTCAGAAGGCCGCCCCTCAAGATATCCTAATTCCAGCGTAACCAACTACTTGCGCGTAGTTTCCGGAGGCCTCTCCGGAGGTCGCGTAGCGGATGAGCTCGGCCTTCACGGCCCCCAGGCCCAACGATGCGACGAGGGCCGCGGCCGTGGGCTGGAAGCCGCACATCGAGATCCCCTCCGATGCGACGGTCTCGACCAGGCCGGCCGGATCGAGGTCAAGCACCTTGCGGACCGCCGTCATGTCCTTTTTTTCGGCCGTCCTCTGGCTGACATAATGGCTCATGTCGGTGCTGGCCACGATGAGGGTCTCGCGGCCGTCGGCCCGGATGGACTCCGCGACAGCCCGGCCGAGCGTCTCGAGTTCGGCGTATCCGGCCAGGTGGGAGACCAGGACGGGCACGATCGAGATGTCGCCCCGGAGATATTGGATGAACGGCAGCTGGACCTCGAGTGAATGCTCGAGGAGATGGGCCCGTGCGTCATCTTCGACCAGCGGGCAGGCCGCGGCGATACGGGCGGCCAAGGCCTCGTCGACCGGGCTCTCGGCGAGCGGCGTCAGCCAGCGGCCTCCGGCTTGGATGGCGAAGAGCGGTCCGATCTCACGATGAGCGGGCCCGAGGATCACGGCGACCCCCGGGATCTCGGCCGACGAGAAGACCGCGCCGGCCACTGGTCCCGAATAGACATAGCCCGCGTGCGGGGAGACGAGGGCGATGGCCTTGGTCTTCGCAGCGGCCGGATCGACCATCCCGGCGAGCGTCTCTCTCAGAGCTTCCCGCCCGGCGGGATAGAACTGTCCGGCGACATAAGGTTTGCGTGTCATGGCGGCCACCTCTCCGCGACGCCCGTCGGCCCGCGCCCGGGCCGCGACGGTCCGCTTTTCCACAATAGGCCCGGGCGCCCGGGAAGTCAACGTCCGCCGGGGTCCCTGACCGCCGGGGCCGCTCAAAGGCCGGATCGCTTCTCCTCGAAGCGGATCCCAAGAGCGCGGAGCTCGTCGAGGATGGGTCCGTAGATCTCGGGGTGGACCGGGACCTGGACGCCCGGGCGGCCGATCTTCCCTTCGAGGACGAGCCGGGCGCCGATGGCCGCTGGCAGCCCGACGGTGCGCGACATAGCCGAGTCGCCTCCGGGAACGCCGTAGTCGACCAGGGTCGAGACGATCCTCTCCATCCCGCCCATGTCCGTCCGGACCAGGAACTCGTGCTGGAGGACGATCATGTCCCTCTCCCCCGCCTCGTAGCGGAGCCTGTCCGTCATCAAGGCGGCCAGATTGTCGAGGGCCGAGCCCTGGGGGGCCGGGAGCGGCTCCGTATCGAACAGTCCCAGCCAGGCCAGGCTCGTCATGACGCCCCGATCGGGCTCGATCCCGAGTCGCCGGGCGACGGCGGCCCTCGTCTCGACGCCGGGAGCGGCCCCGGAGAGCTCGCGCATCAGCCCGTCGAACGTCAGGCCCGTCCGGTCCTTCGGGGCGTCGTCGAACAGTCCGAACTCGACCATTGTCCGGACGGCCTCGCACCAGCCCGGGTGGCGGAGGGTGCCGCGCAGGACCGTGAGGGCCTCGGGGATGCCATAGGTTTCTCTATAGGCCACGGA
>DSDX01000306.1 GCA_011048485.1 Candidatus Aminicenantota bacterium
GGCCATGACGGGCCTCCTGGCCCTGGCCTGCGGGAAGCCGTCGGACGAGGCCCTCATCCGTGACCTCTTGAAGAGGACCGCGGCCAGGGCGGAGAAGGGCGACACCGCCGGCATGATGGAGGCGTTCGCGCCAGACTACGTCGATTTCGAAGGCCGCGACGGGGAAGGGACCCTCAGGCTCGTGGCCGGCTATCTCGGCCGGTACCGTCGTGTCGTCATTCATCTCCTCGGAACCCGCGTGGGGCCGGTCGGACCCGACGGCCGGGCCTCGCTCGAATGCGAGGTATCCCTGTCCCACGGGGCGGCCGAGGCCTTGCGCAAGATCATCCGCTACGCGGGCGAATTCTACCGCTTCAGGATCGAGCTCGGGAAAACCGGGCCCGGAGAGTGGCGGTTCACGTACGCCGAATGGGAACCGGTCGGCCCGGCCGGCCTGTTCCCGGAATCCCTCGACGTCCTGAGGGAACTCTTCCCCGGTTCCTGACGTATGTCCAAGAGAAAGGCCGGATCACGATCGGACCGGCCGTAGACGTTCGGCGGGCGGAGAGCCCGACATCGAGACAGGGAGGCCAGGCATGGGTGAAGAGAAAAAAGAAGGCCAAACGCGGTTCGAGGAATTCCGCGTGGCCGGCGGGGAGATCCTCAACAAGGTCAAAGAGATCATCCATCAAGGGAATGTCCGCCGCATCATCCTCAAGGACGAGGAGGGCCGGACGTTCATGGAGATCCCTCTCACCGTGGGCGTCATCGGCACCATCGTCGCGCCCGTCATGGCCGCCGTCGGGGCCATCGCCGCGCTCGTCTCCAATTTGACCATCATCGTCGAGAAGACCGGGGACTGAGTTGCCGGGGACGGGCGCGCGACCGTCCTACGCGGCCCGGCCCGTCCCCTTCGATTTCAGGCCCGGCCATCCGTCGGCCCCCTGGGGCGATCTCGCGCCCCTCAAGATCGACCGCTATCTCTGGCTGGACAACGGCTATCGACCGGACGCCGAGGCCCGGTTGGGCTGGTCGGAAGGGTTTCTCTACGTTCGCTTCCGCGTGGGGGAGGCGAGGATCCGGGTCAGGCACATGAGCTTCCAGGACCCGGTCTACAAGGACAGCTGCGTCGAGCTCTTCATCGACGCCTTCCCGGAGAAGAGGATCGGCTACCTCAACCTGGAGACCAACGCGGCCGGGACGCTTCTCGCCGCCTTCGGGCCGGACCGGACGCGCCGCCGTCCGCTGAGGCGGGAGGAGCTGGCCGGTTTTGAGGCGGCGGCCACGGTTCCGGGGCCGGTCGACGGGGAACACGGGGCCGAGGCCTGGACGCTCGGATACCGCGTCCCCCTGTCGCTTTTCGAAAGGCTCTACGGCGAGAGGATCCGGACCGGTCATCGATGCCGGGGCAATCTCTACACCTGCGGCGACGAGACCGAGACGCCCCATTACGGCGCCTGGAGCCCGGTCACGACGCCGGGCCCCGATTTCCACCGGCCGGAGTTTTTCGGCGAGATCGTCTTCGTCTGAGACCCGGTCCGCTCCCGATTGGCAAGCCGGGGGCTCTCCGCTATAATGCGCATCTCATGTCCAAGAGACAAGACCCGCCGGTCAGGCCTGCGGACGACGGGGGCGGGAGACGGGCCCGGACCGTCTCCAGGCTCTGGTCGAGGGCGCTCGCGACCGCGGCCGGCACGTTCGTCTTCGGGTGCCTCTATTTCTTCGTCCGCCAGTCCGTCAAGGAGGGGGTCTGGTATTTCGACCTGACGCTGGTCAACAAAGCCCTCGGCACGACCTCTCTTGTCATGATCGCGCTGTCGATGGCCCTGACCGGGATCGCCTTCTTTGCGGGGCGCGGTTCGAGGCTTCTGACCTTCAGGCGGCACCATGGCCTGGTCGGCTTCTGGATCGGCTTGGCGCACGGCGCCGTCAACCACCTCGTGCTGCCCGCCACCGGGCTCCGTCCCGAGGAGAAGGCCGAGACCCTGCCGGCGGACGCGACCGGCCTGGCCGCGCTGGTCATCTTCGGCTTTCTGGCCATCATCTCGCTCGCCGAGGTCAAGGGGTTCATCGGGGGCCAGGCCTGGAGGAGGATCCTTCGCTACGGGGGCTACGCCGGGCTCGTCCTGGCGACGGCCCACGCGGCCCTGCTCAAATGGGGCAGCTGGGAGAACTTCGTCCGGACCTTCGATCCCGCCATGCCGTCGCTCAGCCTGCCGGCGGCGCTCATCGCGGCCGCGGCCGTGCTTCTGAGATTGGCGATGGCCCTGGCGATGAGGCGAAGGGCAAGGGGATGAGGCCTACTTCAGCTTCTCCTGGCCCTTGAACTCGCGGTAGGGGCTGAGATAGGTCAGGGACTCCCTGTCGTCGTCGGTCGCCCGGTCCAGGACCATGCGGGCGATGAGCTCGCCGAGCCCGGGGCCGAGCATGAAGCCTTGACCGCACATGCCGACGGCCAGCATGAATCCCTCGACCTCGCGGGCCCAGCCGACGATGGGGAAGCCGTCGGGGGTCATGGGATAGAGCCCCCTCCAGGTCCGCCGGACGCGCAGGTTCTTCAAACGCGGCATGAGGTCGACCATGCGTCTGGCGACCATGGGCAGGAACCCGCTCGTCTCGCGTTCGTCCATGCCCCAGATGCTCGGACTGGGCGTGATGCAAAAGATGATCTGGCCGGTGGCGTGCTGATAGAAATAGTAGTTGGCCGAGCCGGCCACGGGCCGGATATCGACGATCATGGGTCCGAGGAAGCGGGCCACGGCCTCGGTCACGGCGGCTTCGTGGGAATCGGGCCGGACGGGCACGTCGATCCCGGCCAGGGCCGCCACCTCGGCGCCCCAGGGCCCGGCCGCGTCGATGACGACTGGCGCGGCGTAGGTCCCCTTGTCCGTTCTCACGCCGGTCACGCGGGCGCCGTCGGTCGTCAGGCCCGTCACGGTCTCGTCGAAGCGGAAGACGGCGCCCAGAGACTTGGCCCGGCGGTAGAACGCGTGAATGGCGAGCAGGGGAGAGGCGTTGCCGTCGTCGGGCGAGAAGGTCCCGCCGATGAGTCCCTCCGGGTTGAGGTCGGGGATGATCCCGAGGAGCGACGCGGCGTCGTGCCAGTCGATGTCGAGGCCGCTGGCCTTCTGCGCCACAAGGAGCTCCTTGAACGTGCGCTCCTCTTCGGGCCGGTAGGCGACATAGCTGTAGCCCCCCTTGTACCATTCGATGTCGTCCCCGAACCGGTCGGCCCACGTCGAGAAGATCTCGAGGCTCCGCAGGCAGATGCGGATCTTGGCCGGATCGGAATGGGTCGCCCGGAGCCCGCCGATGGCCCGCTTGTTCGAGCCCTGGCCGACGCTCGGCTGGCGGTCCACGGCGAGGACCTTAAGGCCCGCCCCGGCCAGCGCCAGCGCCGCGGGCGTGCCGACGCTCCCGGCGCCGACGACGATGACGTCAAAGCTCCTATTCGCGGTCATGGCCTTCGTCCTTCGCGTCCAGGCCGGCGAAGACCCCCAGCGGGACCTCCATGAAGAGCGGCCGCTGGGGCTGGTCGACGACCTCCGCGTCAGGCACGCCCTCCTCCCGGAACAGCCGGTGGACCAGGGGCGTGCAGGTCTTGGCGCCGCACGAGCCCATCCCGGCCCTGGTCAGGGCCTTGATCTCGTTGATGTCCCTGACGCCCTCGCGGATGAGCGCCCGGATCGCGCCCGCCGCCACCCGCTCGCAGCGGCAGATGATCGTGTCGTCGGCCGTCCGCTCGACGTAGCGGGGCAGAGGTTCGGCCGTCTCCGGAGGCTGGATGCGGAGGCCCGCGATCTTCTTGGCGTAGGACCGCGGCGCCCGGACCTTGACGATGACGGTGCGGTCGTTGGCCTTGATGGCCCTGACGGCGGCGACCTCGACCCGGCCGAGAGGGTTCCCTTCGGTGTCCTCGACGACGACCGAGTCGCCGGGCTTCAAGCTGTCCTTGGGGAACTCGAAGGGGATGGACACGGTCGGGAAATCGGCATCCTTCCTGTAGTCGACCAAGGTGATGGCCAGGCCGGGGCAGATGGCGACGCATT
Organism: Candidatus Aminicenantota bacterium; assembly: GCA_011048485.1. GTDB lineage: Bacteria > Acidobacteriota > Aminicenantia > Aminicenantales > Saccharicenantaceae > RBG-16-66-30. Next base: position 4,029 of record DSDX01000306.1, read on the forward strand.
TTTCGCAGCCCGTGCAGCCCTTGCCCCGCTTTTCGGCGACGAAGGACGGAAGGAGGCGGATGTCGGCCGCGTCCATCTCGATGAGATCGTTGGGGCACACGGCCGTGCAGGGGTCGCAAGGGATCTCCTGGTTGCAATGGATGACCGGGAAGACCCCCCGGTCCCACGGCGGGTCATTCTCGGGGACGGTCGCGCCGGGCTTCGACTTGAGGATCTCGGCGGTCCGGTGCCAGTCCGGCGAGATCTCGCCGACGTCGAAGCCGAGGGCCCGGGCCACCTCGAGCCCGCGGATCTTGCCGGAGAAGATGGCCGCGGAGGCCTCGGCGATCTCCTCGGCGTCGCCCGCGGCGAAAGCGGGCAGGCCGAAGGCCTTGGCCTTGTGATAGAACTCGTCGACCGGATCGAGGCCCACGGCGATGAGGAGCGTGTCGCAATCGAACGACCGCTCCGTGCCCCGGACGGGCCGGAACGCGCCGTCGACGCGGGCGACGGTGACCGACTCGACCGCTTCCCGGCCGTTGGCGCTAATGACGGTGTGCGACGTGTAGATGGGCACGCCCAGCCGGGCCAGCTTGTCCCGGTGGACCTTGTAGCCGCCGCACTCGGGAAGCGCCTCGACCAGGCCGACGACGGCGATGCCGGCTTGGAGGGCGTGGTAGCCGGCGATGAGGCCGACGTTGCCCCCGCCGACGATGAACAGCCGTCCCGTCGGCTTGACCAGATCGCGGTTGACGAGGGTCTGGAAGGCCCCGGCTCCGTAGACGCCGGGGAGGGTGTTCCCCGGGAAAGCCAGGTTCTTCTCGCGGGCTCCGGCGGCCACCAGGAGGATCTCCGGCTCGACC
>DSDX01000309.1 GCA_011048485.1 Candidatus Aminicenantota bacterium
CGGGTCCAGGAGCGGCTCGCCGGCCTATATCGCGCCCGAGCAGGTCAACGGCAAGGCCCTGGACGGCCGGGCGGACCTCTATTCGCTCGGCGTCCTCATCTACGAGATGCTGACCGGGCAGACCCCGTTCAAGGCGGACCGGGTCGACGAGATCATCGCCAAGCATCTCCACGAGCGGCCCCGGGACCCCCGGGAGATCAATCCGGGGATCTCGCCCGAGCTGGCGCGGCTGGTCACAAAGTGCCTGGAGAAGGACCCGGCCGACAGGTATCAGAGCGCGGCCGAGGTCAAGGAGGCCCTGGACAGACTGAGGGACCGCGCCAAGCCGGGTTTCTTCGAGGGAACCGAGGGCCTACTCCGGGCGGCCGGGATCGTCGGCGTCGTGGGCGCCGTCGCCCTCGCGGCCATCCTCCTGTTCGGCCCACCCGAGAGCTGGAAGCGCTCGATCGCCGTCCTGCCCGTCGACAGCGTCGGGATGGAAGCGGTCAACCCGGCCTTCCTGGACGGACTCCAGAGGGAGGTCAGGGACCGGCTTTCGGGCGTCCCGAGCCTGAGGGTCCTGCCTTCCTTTACGGTGAGCTCATTCGAACTTTCCGGCAAGACCACGCCTCAGATCGGCAAGACGCTCGGCGTCAGATACCTCTTGAAAATGACGCTGGCCTCGGACGGGGACACGGTCGAGGCGAAGATCTACGTCTACGACGCCCGCAAGAACGTCAGCCCCAAGCCCATGAGCTACGTCAGGGAGCTCTCTAACTACCGGGCCCTGCAGGACGAGATCGCGGTCTATACGGCCAACGCCCTCGGCGTCGAGCTGGGCGAGGAGCAGTTGACGAAATTCAGCCGGCGGGGAACGGACGACATCGAAGCCTATAGCTCCTTCCTCGAAGGGATGAGGCTGCTGGACGCCGGAGGCGAGGACAGCATCAACGCGGCCATCGCGAAGCTCGAGCGGGCCGTCGAGATCGACCGCGACTATCCGTTGGGCCACTGGGGGCTCGGCTATGCCTATGAGAATCTCTATTACAGCAGCCGCGACGAGGACAAGGACCCGGCCGTCCTGGATAAGCTGTACGAGCATCTCCGGAGGGCCTCGGAGCTCGATCCGTCGATCGCCGAGACGAACCTCGGCCTGGGCTGGTACCATTTCAACAAGCTCGACAACCGCAGCGCCTTCGACTCCTTCCGCAAGGCCCTGCAGCTCGAACCGAAGAATTATCTGGTCAACCGGGACATTGGCGCGTTCCTCATGAGCGTAGGCCTCTACCGTCAGTCCGTTAGGTGCCTGAAAAAAGCGGTCAAGCTCTCGCCCCGCGATCCGCTCACCTGGTGCCTGATCGCCCAGTGCCTGTACTTCCTGGGGCGTTGCGACAAGGCCTTGGCGTATGTAGAGAAAGCCCTCGCCGTCGACGAAAACGACAGAACGGCGAATTACATGAGCGCGGTCCTTCTGACCCTGACGCGTCACCTCGACAAGGCCGGCCGGCGGATCGAGGCCCTCGAACGCCTCGATAGCACGCGCCATACGGTCGACTTTCTCCGTGAGATTGAGGCTGCCTTGCGGTCCGGCCCGGGCAGGCCCCACGACTTCGAGTCCGGCCAGCCGCAGTTGTCCCCCCAAGGGACGTACATGTATCTCCTGTTCGGCATGAAGGACGAGGCGCTGGCCAACATCCGGGCCGGGATCGAGGGCGGGCTCGTCGAAGGCATGTACCTCTATTCCTATCCCTCGCTCGTCAAGAACCCCTGGTACGACGGGCTCAGGGACGATCCCCGGTTCGAGGCCATCCTGGCCGGCCAGAAAGAACGATACCTGCGAGAGCTCAAGCCTCTCGAAAAATTTTGAAGGGTGGAGGGACGTATGGAAAAAGCGAAAGTCGGTTGGAGCTGGGGCGCCGCGGCCGCGGTTCTCGTCGTGATCCTCGGCGTCTTGGCCTTCTTCCTGTGGTACTCGCCGCCGGCCAAGGGGGAAATGGGACAGACACCATCGCCGCCGCCCAAAGGGCCGACATCCACCGAGGGCCTCCCGCCGGCCATCGTCCAGTGGCAGTCCGGAACGGTCCTCGAGTCCATGCTCGCCGCAAAGATCCTCGCGGATAACCGGGACATCAAGAACGGGCTTCAAGCGCTGGCCAAGAATCCCGGGATGACCCGCGAAGAGATGTTGAAGTACGTCGGGCACACCTATTACAAGAATCCCCGCCTGTGGACGGATTCAGGCTGGGTCGAAGGCTGGGAGGAAGTCCTGCCACGACTCAAAATGATCGTCGCCGGCAGCGATACTATTTCCATCGATACGGTATCTGCCCACATCGAGTACCAGCCCTACCTCGGGGCCAGGACGCCGGCCGAAGACATCGACGCGGTCGCGAAGATCATCTTCACATTCACGGCCAACGCGGAGGATCCTCCGAGTGGAGGCGGGCTCAAGCACAGCCGGATCTGCGAGTGGAACTGAGGCCCTGGCGGCCCGCCGGACAGGCGGCCCTCCGCGGCCTCACCGCGACAGGAGCCAGCGGACGAAAGAGATGAGGTAGACGGCCAGGAGGGCGATGACGACGACGTTGACCGCGTCGTCGATCCGCTTCATGAGGGGGACCGTCTTTCGCCTCGTCTTCGTGTTGAACTTCGGCAGGGCGTAGAGGAGCGCGATCGCCAGGAGCAGGAGGAGCCACTTTCTCATCGCCCGCCATTATCCCCTCTCTCGGGCCGGCGCGCAACTCCGATCACAGGGGCCATGCCGATCGGCGCGCCCGAGGGGATCGCGATCGATCGATCGGGGTCCTTGAACGGGGCGGCGGGGCGTGCTATCCTGACCTCACCCCAGGAACCAACAAAGGACAAGGAGGCGATATGGCCGATCCAATGGACCCCTCTCCCATCATCACCATCGAGCGTCACATCCTCGACGAGCAGGCTTTCCACCCCCAGGCCACGGGCACGCTGACCAACATCCTCTACGACCTGGCCCTGGCCGGCAAGGTCATCGCCAGCAAGACGACCAGGGCCGGGCTGGCCGAGATCCTCGGGCTCACCGGGGACACCAACATCCAGGGCGAACGGGTCATGAAGCTCGACCGCTTCGCCGACCTGACCGTGGCCCGGCTGACCGACCACACCGGACGGCTGGCGGGGCTGGCCTCCGAGGAGAACGCCGAAGTCATCCGCATCCCCGAGCAATACCCTCTCGGCAAGTACCTTCTCGTGTTCGACCCCCTCGACGGCTCCTCGAACGTCGACTTCAACATGCCCGTGGGCACGATCTTCGGCATCTACCCGAGGCAAAGGGACGGGGGGCCGGCCGAGCCGGACGAGTTCCTCCAGCCGGGCCGGAACCTCGTCGCCGCGGGCTACATCGCCTACGGGACGAGCACGATGTTCGTCTACACCGCCGGCCACGGGGTTCACGGCTTCACGCTCGACCCCTCGGTCGGCGAGTTCCTGCTGTCGCACCCGAACATCAGGATCCCCAAGGCCAAGTACTTCAGCGTCAACCTCGGCTACCAGCTGTACTGGACCCCGGGCGTCCAGCGCTTCACCGAATACCTTCAGGGCCATGAGGGCGGGGTCAAGGGCCTGTCTCTCCGCTACATCGGGACGCTGGTCTCCGATTTCCACCGCAACCTCCTGGCCGGGGGCATCTTCTATTACCCGGCCGACACCAAGGACCCCAAGAAGCCGACCGGAAAGCTGAGGCTGCTCTACGAGGCCGGACCGCTCGCCTTCGTCGCCGAGCAGGCCGGCGGCTACGCCTCGGACGGCAACGGCCCCATCCTCGACATCGTCCCGACCTCGCTCCACCAGCGGACGCCTCTCTACATCGGGAACAAGGAGCTCGTCGACAAGGTCGAGGAGTTCGTCCGGGCCCTCGACCGCTAGGGACGGTCCTACTTCGGGCTTCCCCCGTCGCGGCAAGTGTGATATTCCTCTAACCTCGAGGAGGTGCCCGCCATGTCTCAGACCCGACGTTCGTTCATCAAGACCGGCACGATCTCGCTGGCCGCGCTGGGCTTCGGCGCCTGCAAGCCCGGGACCGAGGCGCCCGGACAAGGCAACGCCGCCGCCGCCCAGGAGCTCGAGAGCCTGACGGCCGGGGTCCAGCCGCTCACGCCCGATGATTACGCCCTCCGGCAGGAGAAAGCTCGCCGTCTCCTGTCCGAGCGGGGCCTCGACGCCATCTTCATCGGCGGGGGCACCAACCTCCTCTACTTCACCAAGGTCGGCTGGTGGCTGAGCGAGCGCGTCTTCGGCGTCGTCCTCAGCCCTCACAAGGACCCGGTCTGGGTCTGTCCGGCCTTCGAGGCCGAGAGGGCCAAGGAGCTGGTCCCGTCCGGCCAGGACATCCGGACCTGGGAGGAGCACGAGAACCCCTACGTGACGATCGGCGGCGTCCTCAGGGACCTCGGCGCCGCGACCGGCAAGCTGGCCACGGCCCCGGACCTGCGCGCCTTCGAGGTCCACGGCCTGCGCCGGACGCTCCCCGCGGCCGAGATCGTCGACGGCGCCCCGATCACCGAGGGCTGCCGCGGCACCAAGACGGCCAAAGAGATCGCCTACATGGACCTGGCCAACCGGATCACCAAGCTGGCCTATCGCGAGGGCTTCAAGACGCTCCGCGAGGGCATGACCACGCGCGACCTGTCCGGGGCCATCTCGCAGGCGACGCAGAAATTGGGCTCGTCGGGCGGCGGCGGCCCGCAGTTCGGCCCCAACTCCGCCTTCCCCCACGGCTCGCGCGTCCAGCGGGCGCTCCACGCGGGCGACATCGTCCTCGTCGACGGCGGCTGCGGCGTCGAGGGCTACCGCTCGGACGTCACCCGGACCGTCGTCTTCGGCCGGCCCTCGGACAAGCAGCGGCGCGTCTGGGAC
>DSDX01000008.1 GCA_011048485.1 Candidatus Aminicenantota bacterium
AACGAGCACTGGGCCTACGCCTATTACTGCCTGACCCCCTGCGCCTCGAAGTCGTCCCAGAAGGCGGCCGAGTACGGCGAGAAGGCCGTCGGCATGGCCGGCATCGACGGCCAGACCAAGATCGGCCTGCTGGCGACCATCCCCGTCCTCTACGAGAGCGCCGGCCAGATGGACAAGGCCAAGGCCGCCGCCCAGAAACTCATCGACTTCGGCAAGAGCCAGAGCGACGCCAAGCTCGGCGCCCAGCTCCAGGCCGGCGGCTACGAGCTGCTCGGCCGCTTCGCCGAGAAGTCCGGCGACTACGGCGCCGCCGCCAACGCCTATATCACCGGCTACGGCATCTTCAAGGCCCCGAGCCTGACCAAGCAGCTGAACAGCCTGGCCGCGACCCTCTATAAAGGCGGCAAGTACGCCGAGGCGGAGCAGGTCTTCCGCCAGTTCTACGCCGCGGACAAGGGGCCCGAGAGCGCCGCCCTCCTCGGCCAGACCCTCTACAAGCAGGGCAAGACCGACGAGGCCCTGGCCATCTACAAGGAGGGCTACGCCGCCAAGAAGACCCCGGCCCTGGCCCTGAACATCGCCATCCTCCTCAACGCCAAGGTCAAGGAAGATCCTTCCAGGACGACCGAGGCCATCAACGCCCTCATCGAGGCGGCCATCCTCAATCCCAAGCAGTCCAAGAGCCTTCTCGGCGGGGCCCAGAACCTCTTCGTCGGGCAGGACAAGGACCTGGCCTCGAGCTACGACAAGATCGCCGAGCACAACCGGGCCATCGAGCAGTTCACCCAGACCTACAACGCCAAGATCGAGGGCAAGACCGATGCCGACCTCTCCGCCGCCGACAAGCGGCTCCTTCAGACCCTCGAGGCCAACATCGAGGCGGAGAAGCAGGCCATCGCCAAGATCCAGGCCGGCCAGAAGGGCGTCCTCGACAAGTTCCAGGCGCTGGTCGCCCAGGTCAAGGCCCGCCTCGGCAAGTAGGGACCGGGCGGTCCCGGACCGGGACGAAAACCGCGCCCTGGCGCCCCGCCGGTCCCGGGGCGAGGGGTTATCGATAGGAGAAGGAGGGGACATCGTGCCCGCCCCAGCCGCCGGAGCCAAGGAGCGCGCCCGGGCCGAGGCGCTGCGGCGCGAGATCCTTGACCACGAGCGCAAATACTACGTCGACAACAACCCCCAGATCTCCGACGCGGAGTTCGACCGCCTCATGGCCGAGTTGCGCGACCTCGAACGCCGCTTCCCCGCCCTGGTCACGCCGGAATCGCCGACCCAGCGCGTGGGCGAGAAGCCGGTCGAGGGATTTCCCACGGTCGTCCACCGGACGCCGATGCTGAGCATCGACAACGGCTACGACGAGGAAGAGATCCGGGAATTCGACGCCCGGGTCCGCAAGCTCCTGGCCGGGCGCGCCGTCGCCTACACGGCCGAGCTCAAGATCGACGGCCTGGGCATCTCCGTCGTCTATCGCGGCGGCAAGTTCTTCCGGGCCGTCACCAGGGGCGACGGCGCCCGCGGCGACGACGTCAGCGCCAACGTCAAGACCATCCGCTCGCTCCCGCTCGTCATCGAGGCGGAGGGAACGGTCGAGGTCCGCGGCGAGATCTACATGCCCTTCAAGTCCTTCCGGGCCATCAACGCGGAGCGGGAGGAGGCCGGCGAGCCGCTCTTCGCCAACCCGCGCAACGCCGCGGCCGGCTCCATCCGCCAGCTCGATCCCCGGATCACGGCCTCGCGCAACCTCAGCGTCTTCCTCTACTACCTCACCATCGACGGGCGGGAGGAGCCGAGCCAGTGGGGGGCGCTGGCTAGGCTCAGGGAGCTCGGCCTCCCGACCAATCCCCACTCCCGTCTCTGCCGGACGATCGAAGAGTCCCTGGGCTACTTCAAGGAGTGGAGCGACAAGCGGGACAGCCTCGCGTACGACGCCGACGGCATCGTCCTCAAGGTCGACGACGCGGCCGAACGCCGCGAGCTCGGCGCGACGGCCAAGTCGCCGCGCTGGGCCATCTCCTACAAGTTCCCCGCCCGCCAAGCCACGACGAGGGTCAAGGACATTGTCATCCAGGTCGGCCGCACAGGGGCCCTGACGCCCGTGGCCGTGCTCGAGCCGGTCCGGCTCTCGGGCACGACCATCAGCCGCTCGACCCTGCACAACGAGGAGGAGCTCCGGCGCAAGGACATCAGGATCGGCGATGCCGTCCTCATCGAGCGGAGCGGCGACGTCATCCCCCATGTCGTCTCGGTCATGAAAGAGAGGCGCCCCCGCGGCGCCAAGCCGTTCGCTTTCCCCCGCCGCTGCCCGGTCTGCGGATCGAAGGTCCTCAAGCCCGAGGGCGAGGTCATCTCGCGCTGCTTCAATCCTTCCTGCCCGGCCCGCGTCCGGGAGTCCATCCTGCACTACGCCCGGCGCCGAGCCATGGACATCGAGGGGCTGGGCGAGGCCGTCGTCGACCAGCTCCTGGACTCGGGGCTTGTCCGGACCATCCCGGACCTCTACGAGCTCGAGCCGGACGCCGTGGCCGGGCTCGAGCGGATGGGGCCGAAGAGCGCCCGCAACCTCCTCGACCAGATCGAAAGCTCCAAGTCGAGGGGCCTGGCCCGGCTCCTTTTCGCCCTGGGCATCCGCCACGTCGGCGAGAAGCTGGCCCAGACGCTAGCCGCCAGGTTCCGCAGCCTTGGGGGGCTGGCGTCGGCCGGCCGGGAGGACCTTCTCGGCGTCGAGGACATCGGCCCCAAGGTGGCCGAGAGCATCCTTTTTTTCTTCGCCCAGCCGGAGAACCGCCGCCTCATCGAACGGCTCCGGAAAGCCGGCGTGGCGGATCGGACCCCCGAGGGGCCGGACGGCCCCGGACCTCTGGCCGGGCAGGTCTTCGTCATCACCGGGACGCTGCCGGAGCTGACCAGGGACGAGGCCCGGGAGCTCCTGGAAGCACGGGGGGCCGAGGTCGTCTCGTCCGTGACCCGGAAGACGACCGGCCTCATCGTCGGCGCCTCTCCGGGATCCAAGCTTGACCGGGCCAAAGAGCTCGGCGTCCGGACGATCGGGGCCGAGGAGTTCCTCGATCTCGTCGGCCGGAAGCGCTAGACGCTACTTCTTCTTTTTCTTCTTCGAGCCGAAGAGATCCATTTTGAAGATGCTCGCCGGCCCTTTCTTCTTGCCGCCGGTGAGGTCATCGAGGGCCTCGCGGGCGGCGGTATGGTCGGGATCGGCTTCCAGGGCCTTCTCGAACAGCTTGATGGCCCTGGTTTGCATGCCCTCCGTCTTGTAGAGCAGGCCGAGACCGACGTAGCCTTCCGGGTTCCAGGGCTCGAGCTCGATGGCCTTGAGGAAATCCTGCTCGGACTTCTTGATGTAGGCCGGCAGCTTCGACTCGCACATGGCCAGGAGCAGATAATAGTCGGCCTTATCCCGGCGCATCCGGACGGCCTCCTCGAGGAAGGTGATGGCCTCGTCGAAGCGGCCTTGCCCATGCAGGGTCTTGCCCTGGCGGAACCTGACATCGGCCTTCTTCAGGATGTCCTGGGCGTCCTCCTGGGCGGCGACCGGCCCGGCCTTGGCGTCATAGGTGCGCCGCGAATCCCTGTTGCTCAGGACGCGGTAGGCGTGGGTGATGCTATCGAAGACCTCGTCGATCTGGGGCTTGAAGTCGGCCGCCATGCCCCGGTCGAACCGGTCGGGGTGGAAGCGGCGGGCCATCTGGAAATAGGCCTTCTTGATGTCCTCGTCCGAGGCCGTCTTGGGGATGTCGAGGATCTGATAGAGGGTCATGGACGGCAGCATGTCGCGCAGGGTCAGGACCTCGGCGATCTGTTGGGGGACGTCGCTATGCGACTCGCGGGCGGACCTCAATCGGGTCCTCGGGTCCGGCGGCGGCGCCACGGCGGCCTCGCCGGCCAGGTCCACGACCCCGAGACAAAAGAAAAGATACAGGCTCTTCCAGAACTGGTCGGGAGGGATCGTCAGCGCTCGCAGGATGACATCGGGGGTATCCTTGCCGTCGATCTTCTCCAGGATGTCCTTCTCCTCGGCGGTCAGGAGATAGGCGTAGGTCTTGCGGGCCAGAACGGGCGTCCGCCCGGCCAGGAACGCCTGGAGCGCCGGGTTCGGCCGCATGCGCCGGATGCCGTACTCGATCAGGAGGGGAACGCTGACCCGGGCTTCCTCGGCCTTGGCGCCGAAGCTCTCGGTCGTCTGGAACTCGATCTCGGCGTCGAAGGAACCGAAGGCGTTGAGGACGCTTTCCCGGACCTGATGGTCCAGGGCCTCGGCCAGGTCGTCCTCGGACACCATGCCCCGGGTCTTGAGGACCTCGCCGATGTTCTTGTCGGGCTCGATGTATTCCTCGATCCGGGCGTGGGCCTCATTGGGGATCCGCTCGAGCTTGTAGAGGATCTCGCCGATGCGCTCGTCGGGCTGGTTTGTCTTGACCTGGATGATGGCGCCGTTCTCGAAAAAGAAGTACTTGGCGATGTCGGCCCGCTTGTAGACCAGCCGGCCGGTCTTCTTGTTAAAGAAGATGTCCCGCAGGTGGATGGCGATATGGTTCACGGCGATCGAAACCTCGAGTAGGCCCAACTATAATCAAATCGACCGGAATTTTCAACCCGGACGAACCGGCCGGCGGGGTTTGAAAGAACGGCCCGATCTGTGCTAAGTATGGCCCATGAAGATCGCGCTCGCCCAGATCGCCCCCAGGCTCGGGGACGTCGAGGCCAACGTCGAGGCCCATCTGGGCATCCTGGCCAAGGCCCGGCGTCAAAAGGCCGAGCTGGTCGTCTTCCCCGAGCTCGGACTGACGGGCTACACGCTCAAGGACCTCGTCGAGGAGGTCGCCATGGATC
>DSDX01000193.1 GCA_011048485.1 Candidatus Aminicenantota bacterium
GCCGGGAACGACGCCCAGGCCAGGTTCGCCGTGAACGGCCTGGCCGTCTATGTGACCCGGGCGGGGGCTGAGGCCGAGCGTCGGCTCTTCTCCGGGGCCTTGCTTGACGCCTTGGCCGCGAAACCCGACCAGGAGGTCGCCGCGTTCCTCGTCACCCAGCTCCAGCTGGCCGGCAAGGAGGAGGCCGTGCGGCCCCTGGCCCGGATGCTCGCGGATGGAACGCTGGCCGGCCCGGCCGCGGCGGCCCTGCGGACGATCGGCGGCCGCGATGCGGAGAGGTCCCTGTTGAAGTCGCTCGGCACGGCTTCGGGAGGCGCCCGGCTTTCGATCGTCGAAGCCCTCGGCGAGATGCGCAGCCGCGAGGCCATGGAGAAGCTCATCCCGCTGGCGGACGGCAGCGACGCGGCGCTCCGCCGCGCGGCGCGTTTCGCCTTGGCCGAGATCGGCGATCCGGCGGCGGCGCCGGTCCTGGCGCGGGTCCGCGTCGACGCCACTCGAGTCGAGAGGAGCGAAGCCCCGTCCCTCTATCTGCGATTCGCCCGCCGGCTCGACGAGGCCGGACGGACGTCCGAGGCGCTGTCCGCGGCCCGGGCCATCCTGGGTTCCTACGGCGGGCCCCCCGAGGGACATATCGCTTCGGAAGCACTGGCGCTCATCGTCTCGACGCTCGGGGAAAGGAGCCTGCCCGATCTCCTGGGGGCCGCCGAAAGCGCCGACCCCGGGCTCAGCGGCGCGGCCCTGGAGCTGGCGACCTCGCTCGGGGGACGGGACGCGACGGCCGCTTGGATGGACAAGGCCTCGGCTTCCGGCCCCGCGCTCCGGGCCGCGATCCTCGCCATGCTGGGGCGCCGCGGCGACCCGGCGGCCCTTCCTTTCGTCCGGGAGAGCCTGGCAAGCCCCGCCCCCGAGGTCCGTCTGGCCGCCATTCCCGCCGCGGCCCGCTTGGGAAAAGAAGGCGTCCTGTCCGACCTCTTCGGCCTTTTCGCCGGGGGCGATTCCAGGGATGTCGAGGCCGCGAAAACGGCCCTGCTCGGCTTTGACGCCGGGCAGGTCGTGCCCGAGGCCGTCCGCCGCCTCGAAGCGACGCCTCCGCCCGGCAAGGCCGCCCTCATCGACGTCATCGGCGAGAAGGGGGCCCGCACGGAGATCGACCGCGTCTTCGATCTGGCCTCGGATCCCGGGCCGGGGACGCGGGCCGCCGCGCTCGGCGCCCTGGCCAAGCTGGCCGGCGAGCCGGACCTCCCCAGGCTCGTGGCCATGCTCGAGGGGGCGACCGACGCCGACGACATCGTGAACCTCCGGAAAGCCGTGGCCGCGGCCGCGGTCCGCGGCGCACCGCCCGACCGGCGCGGGCTGGCGCTCGTCGATCTCATGCGCGCCGCGCCGGCCGGGCGCAAGGCCGTCATCCTGCGCGTCCTGCCGGACGTCGGGGGAGAAAAGACCTTGAGCGCGGTCGTGGCGGAGACGGAGAACCCCGATACCCAGGTCCAGACCGCGGCCGTCTACGCCCTGTCCCGCTGGCCCGACTTCACGGCCGCCGACGACCTGCTCCGGATCGCCGTGACGACCGCGAGCAAACGCTACCGTCTCCTGGCCGTCGAGGGCTACGTCCGCCTCGTCGGCCGGGCGAGCATGCCGGGCCAGCGAAAGCTGGCCCTCTTCGAGGAGCTCGCCGCCCGGCCCTTCGAAGACGCCGATAAGAAGGCCCTTCTGGCCGGCGCGGCGGCGATCCGCGAGCCCGAGGCCCTGAGGTTCCTGGCCGGTTACCTCGAACATCCCGCTCTCGGGGACGCGGCCGCGGCCGGCCTGCTCGATCTGGCCTCAGACCAGGCGCCGCAAGAGCGATGGCTCTCCGGCCACGAGGCCTATGCCGTCCTGCGGCGGGTCCAGGACCGGGCTCCCGATCCCGCCGAAAGAGACCGGATCGGCGCCATCATCCTGGCCCGCCTTCGCCAGGGCGGCTTCATACCCCTCTTCGACGGCCGCACGCTCGACGGCTGGAAGGGCCTTGTCGCCGATCCTCCGGCCCGGGCCGGCATGTCGCCTCCCGAGCTGGCCGCGGCCCAGGGCGAGGCCGACGAACGGATGAGGGCCCACTGGCGGGCCGACGACGGCGTCCTCGTCTTCGACGGCCATGGCGAGAGCCTCTGCACCGCGGCCGACTACGGGGATTTCGAGCTCCTCGTCGACTGGAAGATCGAGACGGGCGGCGACAGCGGGCTCTATCTCCGGGGTTCGCCGCAGGTCCAGATCTGGGACGCGGAAGCCAATCCGGCCGGTTCGGGCGGCCTCTACAACAACCAGAAGGCGAAAAGCCAGCCCCTCGAGAAGGCCGACCGCCCGGTCGGGGAGTGGAACGCGTTCAGGATCATCATGATCGGCGAGCGCGTCAGCGTCTACCTCAACGACACGCTCGTCGTCGACAACGTCGTCCTCGAGAACTACTGGGAGAGGGACAAGCCGATCTATCCGACGGGCCAGATCGAGCTCCAGGCCCACGGGAATCCGCTCTGGTTCCGCAACATCTTCATCCGCGAGATCCCGCCCGACGCGCCGCCGCCCGGGCTGACCCCGGCCGAGGCCGACGAGGACTTCGTCGCCCTCTTCAACGGCCGCGATCTCGAAGGCTGGACCGGCGACACCAAAGGCTACGCCGCGGAGAACGGCAAGATCGTCATCCGTCCCGAGTTCGGCAGCGGCAACCTCTACACGGCCGGGGAGTATTCGGACTTCACGCTCCGGTTCGAGTTCAAGCTCACTCCCGCCGCCAACAACGGTCTCGGCGTTCGCGCCCCTCTCGAGGGCGACGCCGCCTACGCCGGCCTGGAGATCCAGATCCTCGAGGACGGCTCGCCCGTCTACTGGGGCCTCAGGCCGTACCAGTACCACGGCTCGGTCTACGGCGTTGTGCCGGCCCGGCGCGGCTTCTTGAGGCCGCCCGGCGAGTGGAACACCGAGGAGGTGACGCTCGAGGGCCATCATGTCCAGGTCGTGGTCAACGGCTCGACGGTCGTCGACGCCGATCTCGACGAGGCCGCGGCCGGAGGCACGATCGACGGCCGCGACCACCCGGGCCTGCAAAGGGAGTCCGGCCGCATCGGCTTTCTCGGCCACGGCTCGATCGTCGAGTTCCGGAACATCAGGATCAAGGAGCTGAAATAACCGCTGGGACCGCATGCTGAGACGCCCTCTCGAGGCGGCGGGGCCTATGGCCTCGCGGAGCCCCGCCCGTGGAGCTGGAGGCGATTCCCGAGCCGAGCGTTGGAGAGGGGCCCTCAGCGGTGGGGCAGGCCCATGGCCCGGCGCAGGGCGACGTTGATCTGGGTGTTGTCGAGGATGGGCCCCGGATACCAGTTTCCGCGGAGCCTCAGGAATTCCCGGGTCCCGGCCCCGGTGGCGGCCAAGTTGACGAGCTCGTTGGTGTGGCCGGCGGTGCCGTAGGAGACCTCCCCGTCGGGATAGACGAACGGCGAGAGATAGCCCGGCGACTTGAGGACGGCCCCGTTCGCGCCCACGCCGCGGTCGCTGCCTGTACGCTCCGGGGCCTCCTCGCCTTCGTCGACCCGGGCGGTCTGAGCGGGCAGATCGCCGAGCCCGAGAGGCAGGCCGGGCTCGAGGGATAGGCCCCCGGTCGCATGGTCCGCGGTCACCAGGAGCACCGTATTGGTCCAATCGACCTGGTCGCCCGGCCTGTCGACGAAGGCCAGCGCCGCCCGGACGGCCTGGTCGAGGTCGGCGACGCTCCCGACCATAGTCCGAAAATCGTTGTCATGATTGGCCCAGTCGATATCGCCCTGCTCGACGACCAGGAAGAAGCCGTCGGGGTCGCGGCTCAGGCGATCGAGAGCGGCCTCGGTGGCCTCGGCCAGCGACGGGTTTTCCTCGCTCCCCGGCCGAACGGTGGGACGGCCGGGCGTGTCGTCGACCCGAGCGGCGTCGAAGTTGCCGCCCTTGCCGCCGAAGAGCCCAAAGAGCTTGCGGCCCTCGCGGGAGGCGGCGGCCGCCGCCGCGGCTACGGCCGCGCCTCCGTCCCGGCCCGGCTGCCTCTCCACGAAGACATAGTCCGGGGAGGTCCGGAGCGTCCGGCAGAGGGATTCCGAGATGTAGCCCTTCTTCGTGTCGAAGTCGGGATTGTCGAGGAGGGGCGATCCCCCGCCAATGACGACGTCCGGCTTCGTCCTGAGGATGATCTCGTCGGCGATGCCCAGGCCTTCGTATCCCTTGAGCCCCGTGTAATAGGCGCTGCGGCTGGTGTTGTGGCTGACGAAGGCGGCCGGCGTGGCGTGATCGAACGGGACCGTGCTGACGACGCCGATCGCCGCCCCGCGCGCCTCCCGGAGCTCCTCGGCGATGGTCCGGATGGCGCCGTCCGGGGGATCGCCCGGCCGCCAGGCGACGTTGCCCGAGTCGGTCTTGAGCCCCGTGGCCATGGCCGTCGCCGACGAGGCCGAATCGGTGGCCGGACCGGGCGGGAACGGAGCGCGGGCGTCGGCGCCGGCCCTCGGCTTTGGCCCCTCCGCGCGGGCATCATAGCCCAGGTAGGGCGTGAACGACGATCGCGCGTACGGAGGCCGTCCGGCCCGCCGGGCCCTTCCGTTATAGACGTTGACGTCCCAGGTCGCGACATAGGCCTTGGCGGGGAGCTTGTGCCAGGCCAGCCCGTCGTCCCGGCCGTAGAGATAGCGGCTGGCCGCGACCTCCGTCGCCGCGGACATCCCGTCCCCGATGAAGAAGATGACGTGTCTGACGGCCGGGGCGCGGCGGCCGCAGGCGGGCTGCAGGAGCAGCGTCGCCGCCAGCGCGCAGACGGCGGAGAGC